>JAZQAY010000091.1:0-16538 GCA_045545455.1 Anaerovoracaceae bacterium
ACGATCCGACTTGCTGTAAACTTCTGTCCCAACTGCGGACAGAAACTGGATGGAGCCAAGTTCTGCCCTAATTGCGGAAGACCTACAGGAAACTGATATTTAAGATCAGGAGTAAGTCATGTCTGAACTTTTTGAATACAAATGTCCCAACTGCGGAGGGTCGCTGAGGTTTGACAGTACGGTACAGCAGCTGAAATGTCCATACTGTGATTCCGTTGTTGACGTGGAGGCACTTAAGGGATATGACGAAGAATTAAAAAAATCCGGCGTTGACGACATGAGATGGGAGCAGTCTGCAGGAAGTCAGTGGGAAGAAGGGGAGACCGACGACATGAGGGTCTTCGTCTGCAATTCCTGCGGCGGCGAGATCATAGCTGATAAGAATACAGCTGCTTCAAAATGTCCGTACTGTGACAATCCTGTAGTAATGAAAGGAAACCTGAGCGGAGTACTTAAACCCGACTTTATAATCCCTTTCAAACTATCGAAGGAACAGGCCAAGGCTGCATATCATAAGCACCTTCAGGGGAAGAAGTTCCTTCCGAGAGTATTCGAGGACAGGAACCATATAGACGAGATGAAGGCGGTCTACGTCCCGTTTTGGCTCTTTGACTGCGACGTGGATGCGGACGTCAGATACAGGGCTACCAGGACAAGAGCATGGGCCGATTCACAGAATACATACACGGAGACCTCATACTATACCATATTAAGGTCCGGTACGCTTGCCTTTGACAATGTTCCGGTGGACGGGTCCTCCGTAATGGATGACGAGCTCATGCAGTCCATAGAACCCTTTGATTTCAGAGAAGCCGAAGTGTTCAGCACAGCATATCTTCCGGGATACCTGGCTGATAAGTATGACATCGGTGCTGAGGCATCCATAGGAGCAGCAAATCAG
This sequence comes from Anaerovoracaceae bacterium, assembly GCA_045545455.1. Classification (GTDB taxonomy): domain Bacteria; phylum Bacillota; class Clostridia; order Peptostreptococcales; family Anaerovoracaceae; genus RUG754. Next base: position 902 of record JAZQAY010000091.1, read on the forward strand.
AGGATCAGGCAGACGACGGAGCAGGCCTTCAGGGGGACCGTGGGAAACTACAGTTCGGTAATGCCTGAGGCAAGCACCATCAGACTGGATAACGGCAAGGCGAAGTATGCCCTGTATCCCGTCTGGATACTGAACACCACCTATGACGGGAAGAGGTATATATTTGCCTGCAATGGCCAGACGGGAAAGACGGTCGGAGACCTTCCCGTTTCCAACAGCGCGTACTGGAAGAATTTCGCCCTGGTGGGCATAATCGTAGCGGCTGCAATCTTCGGCCTTCAGTTTATACCTTATCTGATGTGAGGAGGGCGACATGGCTAATAAACTAAGAAAAATAACAGTCATGGCAGCCATCCTTATGATGGTGATGATGACTTTCTTCGGTTTCACGTCCAATGCATACAGCGCTTCACAGCACATGTACGACGATTCGGGGATCCTCTACGATTCTGAGATATCCGAGATCAACAGATACCTTACCGCGGTCTCGGAAGAACTTGAATTCGACGTGGTGGGGGTCATGATAAGCGAGGGTTATGATGAATCATCGCTCACCGCGTTTGCCGATGATTTCTATGATTACAACGGCTATGGCTACGGAACGGAGAAGGATGGCGTGATCTTCGTGGTGGATATGAGATCCAGGATGATGGTCCTGGTCACTACCGGCTTCGGGATCACGGCGATCACGGATTACGGCGAGGAACTTATCTACGATTATGTCACGGAAGATCTGAGTAATGAGGATTTCATATCAGCGTTCAAGGGCTATGGAGACGCTGTGAGAGAACTGGTCTACCAGGCCAGGGAAGGAACTCCGGTAGATGTGGACGACGGCGGGAACGACGGACAGAGCAGCCGTGAAAGCAGTCTCCCGAGCGCCGAGGCGGCCGCAGGAATGGGAGGTATATCCCTTGTGGCAGGAGCCGGAGCGGGATTCTTTTCATCCCAGCGTCAGAAGTCTAAACTCAAGACCGTAAGGAGAAAGACTCAGGCGAACAGCTATGCAAGGCGGGACAGCCTGGTGCTTTCGAGAAAGCAGGACAGGTTCCTCTATAAGACGGTAGCGGTGGTGCCGAGACCGAAGAACAATAACAACAACAGGCCTCACGGGATGGGCGGCGGAGGAACCACCATACACATGGGTTCATCCGGAACTCCTCACGGAGGCGGACACGCCAGAGGTTTCTGAAAAACATTTTTTGTACTGGAAATCCGGAATGAATGATGTATAATGTAATTGTGAAAGAGCTCACAGCACAGAATAAACTGTGCCGGGGCTCTTTTTTATGCAGAAAGGGGAAATCCATGAGATCATTCATTTATGCAGCAGTGATACTTAATTCTTTGCTTGGATTGTATATACTGTTCAGGGAAAACGATCCCTTCAAAGGGAAAACGTACAAGGAAATTGCTGAAAAAAAAGAAAAGAAGCTATGAAAATCCTGTGTTTTTTCCACTCATTTCATTTACAAAACCAGTCTCATATAGTATAATTAACCATTGAAGTTCCAAAAGGGATAATGAGGTAAGGTATATGAGAAGAAATAAAGATCAGTTTATCGCTGATCCTCAGGAAACAGAAAACTACGCTTCGGAAACCGCGTCTGACAAGACGATGGTTTTCAGAGCTGAGGACTTAAAAGAGAGTGAATATGCAGGACTCTTCTCAGATGAAGATACTGCCGGACCGGATGCTTTTTCTGAAGAAGAAGCGGTCCTTCCTTCAGAACTGGAAGAAGCGGAGGAGCCTGTTAAAAAGGCGAATCCTTTCGTAAGATTCATCAGGTGGATAAGAGGCTGGAAGATCTGGGTGAAGATACTGGTCCTCGTTCTGATACTGGCTCTGATGAGCGGCGGAGTCATGGCAATGACCGCCATCAAGGAGGTACAGGATGCAATCAAAGTCATGAATCAGGGTGCTGAAATTCCTGAAGACTACGACCTTGGCATACAGCCGGTGGACGGGTTCATTAATATACTGCTTTTGGGTACAGACTCAAGAGATATGAGCAGCGATGAACAAACACGGTCTGATATGATCATGATAGCGTCCATAAACGTGGAGACACATCAGGTGACGCTCACGTCGATTTATCGAGATACTATGCTGAAACTGGGCGATACCTCGACTTATGATAAGATAACTCATGCGTTTTTCTACGGTGGCCCTGAGATGACCATCAAGACCGTGAACCAGGCTCTGGATCTCAATATACAGCATTATGCTGTTGTTAACTTCAAGGTCGTAGCTGACGTGGTCGATGCCATAGGCGGAATAGACATAAATGTTGAAGAATACGAAATTGAAGAAATGAATGCATGTATAAGGGAGAATACCCATATCATTATGCATAATGATGATGCCCCGTACGTGACATCATCAGGAGAGCAAACACTTAATGGATTGCAAGCTCTTGGTTATGGACGAATGAGAAATGGAGTAGGAGATGACTTCAAGAGAACTGAGAGAATGAGGATCGTTGCTAATGCGGCATTCGATAAGATGAAGACTCTCAAGTTCTCCCAGCTTAAGAAAGTTATCAAGGCGTTGGCACCTTCTGTCAGGACCAACATGAGAATGACAGATATGCTGGCTCTCGGAAAGGATATTACAAAGTATACTATGAATACCGGAGAGGGATTCCCATACTCGGTAAGCACGGGCTCATATTATAACGTTTCCTACGTATTCCCTACCAATCTTGCAGGCGACGTGGCAACACTTCATCAGCAGGTGTTTGGACAGGACGGATACGTGGTATCATCCCTTTGTGAATCCATTTCATATGAGACATACAGCAGGTACGCGAACAGGGAGGCTACGAATACCTCAGGCGAAGAGGAGAAGGAAGAAGAGAAAGAAGAGACTCCTGCAACTGTAGAACCGACTCCTTCGGAAGAAACGACTCCGGCTGTGGAGCCTGAGCCTACACCTGAACCGGAACCAACACCAACACCTGATCCCGAACCGGTACCTGACCCGGAACCAACACCTGATCCCGAACCAACACCTGATCCGGAACCGGAGCCCACGCCGGATCCGGGAACTACTACAGAGGGTTAATTAATTTAGGAGGATATATATGGCAAATATTAATTGGGAAGACGATCAGTTTCGTCATCGTTACAGACATACTGCATCACATATAATGGCCCAGGCCATCCAGCACATCTGGCCTGATGCCAAGTTCGCGATAGGTCCTGCCATCGACAACGGATTCTATTATGATATCGATGTTGACCATACCTTTACAGAGGAAGATTTCCCTAAGATCCAGAAGGAAATGAAAAAGATCATCAAGCAGAATCTTCCCCTTGAAAGAACAGAGGTATCCAGAGAAGAAGCTCTTAAATTCTTTGAGGAAAGACATCAGGACTACAAGGTTGAGCTCATAAATGACCTTCCTGAGGATGAAGTGATCTCCATGTACACCCAGGGAGATTTCACAGACCTCTGCGCAGGTCCTCACATGGAGTCCACCGGACAGATCAAGGCAGTTAAGCTCATGTCTGTTGCAGGTGCATACTGGAGAGGCGACTCAAACCGTCAGATGCTTCAGAGGATCTATGCTACGGCATTCCCTTCGCAGGAAGAACTTGATGCATATGTAAACATGCTTGAGGAAGCCAAGAAGAGAGACCACCGCAAGATCGGCAAGGAAATGAAGCTCTTCATGTTCAGGGACGAAGCCCCCGGATTCCCGTTCTATCTTCCCAACGGCATGATCTTAAGAAACGCTCTTATCAACTACTGGGAAGAAGTTCATGACAAGTGGGATTACCTTGAAGTGCTCACTCCTCAGATCATGAAGAGAACTCTCTGGGAGACTTCAGGTCACTGGGATCACTATAAGGAGAACATGTACACCACTAAGATAGATGACGAGGATTACGCCATCAAGCCCATGAACTGCCCCGGAAGCATCCTGGTATATGAGAATGAGCCCCATTCATACAGGGATCTTCCTCTGAGATACAGGGAGCTCGGAAACGTTCATCGTCATGAGCTTTCAGGAGCCCTTCACGGAATGTTCCGTGTAAGGAACTTTACTCAGGACGATGCTCATATCCTTCTGGCACCTGAACAGATCGAGGACGAAGTTATGAGGATCATCAAGCTCTACGATGAGATCTATTCAGTCTTCGGCTTAAGCTATGATATCTTCCTTTCCACCATGCCTGAGGACCATATCGGTACCCGCGCTGACTGGGAGGTAGCAGAAGGCGTCCTTGAAAAGGCCATCAGGGCTATAGGAAAGACCTTCGAAGTAAACGAAGGAGACGGCGCGTTCTACGGACCTAAGCTGGACTTCGTCATCAACGATTCTCTTGGACGTAAGTGGCAGTGCGGAACAGTACAGCTGGATTATCAGCTTCCCGGAAGATTCGAGATCGAATACACAGGTTCCGACGGACAGAAGCATACACCTGTCATGATACACAGAGCATGCTTCGGTTCACTTGAGAGATTCATCGGCGTCATCACCGAGCACTTTGCAGGCAAGTTCCCTCTTTGGATGGCACCTGTACAGGTCAAACTCATCACTGTAACCGACAAGCAGGCTGAATACGCTGAAGAAGTCAAGAAGGAACTAGAAGCTGCAGGCTTAAGAGTATTCCTGGACAACAGAAACGAGAGCCTCGGATACAGACTGAGAGCTGCCAGAAACGCTCGTGACAGCTATATCTGCATTATCGGCGAAAAGGAAGAGGAGACCAGATCAGTAACAGTCAGATCCTCCAAGATCAAGGACGAGATCGGCAACATGTCAGTTGAGGAATTCAAGATTAAGATCATGGAAGAGATCGAAAGGAAACTTGTAGGATCCATCTTCGAAGAATAATCGGTTTAAACCGTACAGCAGCACATGGAAGATCCCATGTGCTGCTTTGTATCTGAAAGGAAGCGCTTATGGATAAATCAGAGATCAAAGAACTGCTTACACAGGTCGCCAATGGTGAAAAAACTGTGGATGAGGCGATACTCGATCTTCGCATGGAGCCGATCCATGACATGGATATAGCTCAGATAGATACGCACCGCGGGCTGAGGCAGGGTATAGGAGAGGTGATCTACGGAGCCGGCAAGACACCGGAACAGATAGACCGCATCGCACATGCCATGTGGGAGTCAGGTCAGAAGATGATCCTCATCACGAGGATGAGCAGGGAGGCGGCGGATCTTTTTAATAAGGATGTCCCATTTGAATATTTTGAGGATGCACGTATAGCCGTGATAGGTGAAATGATAAAGCCTGATGCACCGGGATATATACTTGTCATAACGGCTGGGACCTCTGACATACCTGTAGCTGAAGAAGCTGCGGTGACCGCAGAGGCGCTGGGAAACGAAGTGCACCGTGTCTATGATGCCGGCGTTGCAGGGATACACCGCCTGCTCAATCATACGGAGGATATACTGAATGCCCGCGTCATTATAGCTATAGCCGGGATGGAAGGAGCCCTTGCCAGCGTGGTGGGAGGTCTGGCAGACTGTCCGGTGATCGCTGTCCCCACAAGTGTGGGATACGGAACTGCCTTCGGCGGTATGACTGCGCTTCTGGCGATGCTTAATTCCTGTGCCAGCGGGGTTAGCGTCGTAAACATCGATAACGGCTTCGGAGCGGGATATCTGGCCAGCATGATCAATCATATGAAATGACAAAAAACTAAATTAATACGAAAAAAACACTCCGGGTGGCAAGCCCGGGGTGTTTTTTTGTAATAAAAGGGAAAGATACTGTCTTTTTTCTTAAGAAGAACAGCTATGAGGAGCGGGTCTTTTGGCTTAATTTGGCGAATTTTAGAATCTATACTTTTAGGGTCAGAAGGTATTAAAATATATGTGCGGACGGGAATCAGCAAGAGTACGGACCGTAAGGCAGAAGGGGGGATATCATGAATAAAAACATTCCTATAGTGAACAGATGGTGCTGCAGGGTACTTCCGGTATCGGACATCGACTATATCTTCAGTAATTACAGAAAGTCAGAGATACACACTGAAAACGAAGTCATCCCGGTATATTATCCAAGAAGTGAGATAGAGGGATATCTGGACGGCAGATTCCAGCATTGTCTTAAGAGCCTTATAGTGAATTTTGACAAGATCAGTTACATCAGTGACGGCGTGATAAAGTTCAGGAACGGTGAGGAGGTGACCCTGGGAAGAGCAAACTATATCAAAGTCAAGCAGAAGTTTGCCATGTACATAAAAAACAATAAAAAAAACCTTGCAAAGGCAGCAGATTTATAGTATATTAACCTAGTACGCGACTGATCTCGCGAGATTTCGCGTGCAAATAAACTATTTTACACACGGCCCGGATGATGGTTACCGCGTTCCCTGCCATAAGGGCGGCGTAAGCTGAGCGGAGAAATATAATGGAGACCGTGGAAGAGAAAACCAGGAGGAAAAAATGGCAGTAATTTCAATGAAGCAATTACTCGAAGCCGGTGTTCACTTCGGACACCAGACAAGAAGATGGAACCCTAAGATGGCTCCTTACATCTTCACAGAAAGAAACGGCATCTACATCATCGACTTACAGAAGACTGTTAAGAAGATCGAGGAAGCTTACGAGGCTATGAAGGAGATCGCGGCAGAAGGCAAGCCGATCCTTTTCGTAGGAACCAAGAAGCAGGCTCAGCAGGCTGTAAAGGATGAAGCTGCAAGATGCGGACAGTACTTCGTATCCGAGAGATGGCTGGGCGGAATGCTCACAAACCACAAGACCATCGTTAAGAGGATCGCCCGTCTCTATGAGATCGAAAAGATGGAAGAAGACGGAACATTTGATAAGCTTGCTAAGAAGGAAGTTATCAAGCTCAGAGCAGAAGCTGAGAAGCTTGAGAAGTTCCTCGGCGGTATCAAGGAAATGAAGGGTATGCCCGGAGCTATCTTCGTAGTAGACCCCAAGAAGGAAAGAATCGCTGTTAAGGAAGCAAGGATCCTCGGTATTCCTATCATCGGTATCGTTGATACAAACTGCGACCCTGATGACGTTGATTACGTTATCCCTGCAAACGATGACGCTATCCGTGCGGTAAAACTCATCACTTCAAGAATGGCAGACGCAGTTATCGAAGCTAACCAGGGCGAATCCATGGCACCTGCAGAAGAAGCACCCGCTGAAGAGGCAGAGGCTGAGGAAGAAGCAGAAGCTACAGAGGAATAATCAGGAGGTACTAAAATGGCTGTTACAGCATCAATGGTAAAAGAATTAAGAGAGATGACCGGCGCAGGTATGATGGACTGCAAGAACGCTCTTGTAGAGTGCGACGGAGACATGGACAAGGCTGTTGACTTCCTCAGAGAAAAAGGACTTGCCAAGGCTGCCAAGAAGGCCGGCAGGATCGCAGCTGAAGGACTTGTAAAGCTCGCTTTCGGCGAAGACAACAAGTGCGCAGCTCTCGTAGAAGTAAACTCCGAGACAGACTTCGTAGCTAAGAACGAAGAGTTCATCTCCTTCGTAGACGGACTGGCAAACCTCGCTCTCACAGCAGAGTCAGACGACATCGAAGCTTTCAAGGCTATGGCTTTTGAGGGATCCACAGTTCAGGAAGTACTCACTGCCAAGATCGCCAAGATCGGTGAGAACATGTCCGTAAGACGTATCCACAAGATGGCTACACCCGGCGTTGTTTACACAGGTTACGTACACAACCAGGGACAGATCGGCGTTATCGTAGGTATCAAGACTGAGGCTACTCAGGAAGAGATCAACGTTTGCGCTAAGGACGTAGCTATGCAGGTTGCATCCATGAGCCCTAAGTTCGTAGACGAGTCCCAGGTAGATCCTGAATGGCTCGCTAAGGAAACCGAGATCGCTAAGCAGCAGCTCCTCGAAGAAGGTAAGCCCGAAGCTATGCTGGAAAGGATCATCCCCGGCAAGATCAAGGCCATCAAGAAGGAAGTCTGCTTAGTAGACCAGAAGTTCGTCAAGAACTCCGACATGACCGTTGCACAGTATGTTGAGTCCGCTTCAAAGGAACTCGGCAAGGATATGCAGGTAGTCGAAATGGCAAGATTCGAAGTTGGCGAAGGAATCGAAAAGAAAGAAGAAGATTTCGCTGCAGAAGTTGCCAAGCAGATGGGAATGTAAGGTTCCCTCCGACTATAACGGCTTCGCCGCAAGGTCGGGAACCTTGATTTTCGGAGCACGAGGCTCCTCAAATTGATCAACATTGTAAACTGACAGAACTCAAGACCTCTGATTATTCAGGGGTCTTTTGTTATATTTCTTTGCAAAACTGCGCCTTTAGTGATATTATTGGCTTAAGTTATTTTTTGATATGTTTTGAGGAAAAATGTTAGGAATAGGAATTGACACCGGTGGTACCTGCACGGATGCGGTTATTTTCGATTCTAAGAGCCGCAAAGTGCTGTCCTGGGCAAAGACACGTACGACCAAAAACGACCTTAAAATAGGGATATTAGAGGCTTTAAAGGGACTTGATACGGAGCTCCTTCATAAGGCTGAATACATCGCGCTTTCGACTACCCTTGCCACCAACGCCTGCGTCGAAGGAAAGGGAGGAAGGGCGAAACTGGTATTCATGGGGCTTGACCCCAGAGCCGTAACCATGATGAAGGGCACATACGGGCTTCCCGATATAAGCGACATATACTTCCTGGACTGCAAAATAAACCTTGCGGAGCGCAGGGAGACCCCTCCTGACTGGGAGAAGTTCCGCGAAGACGTGAGGCGTGACTTCAGGGAGTTCGACAGCGTGGCGCTGGTACAGATCAATCCACAGTATAACGGCGGAGCATATGAGATCACAGCTGAGGAGATCATAAGGGAAGAGACCGGGGCGCTCTGTGTGAGGGGTTACGATCTTTTCCAGGAGATCAACGTCCAGAAAAGGGGAGCTACGGCGCTTCTGAACGCCAGGCTCATGCCCCTTGTCATGGATTTCTTTGATTCGATAGAGGCTTCCATGAAGGAGATGGGGCTGGATCTGAATATCTACGTAATGAAATCAGACGGCACCGTGATGGGAAAGAACTACGCTTTGAGAAGGCCTGTGGAGACATTGCTTTGCGGTCCGGCGGCCAGCGTCAGGGGAGCCATGGAGCTCACGGGCTCAGAAGACGGCTTCGTTATAGATATGGGAGGCACCACCTCCGACGTGGCTCTTATCAGGGACGGAAGGCCCGTAGCTTCTGAAGGCGTCAGGGTAGGACAGTGGCGCACCATGGTGAAGGGAGTGGACATAGATACATTTGCGCTGGGAGGAGACACGGGGGTCCTTCTCAAGGATAACGATATCGTCCTGGACAGCAGAAGGGTGATCCCCATATCGATACTTGCCTACGACCATCCGGAAGTGATGAGCGGACTGGAGGAGATCATCAGAAAGTTCTATTCATTCCCTCTTAAGGACGGACTGTTTCTGGTGCTCATAAAGAAGCCCGCCGACCTTTCGGGATACAGCCAGAAGGAGCAGCAGATCATAAAATTCCTGGAGAAAGGTCCGCTCAGCTATCTTCAGCTGAGCGACAGGATGGGGATCAGCCACCATTTCTTTGACATGAGAAGGCTTGAGGATGAAGGTATAATCATGAGATCCGGTGTAACTCCCACGGATGCGATGCATTTAAGAGGCGATTACACTGAGTATTCTGTTGAAGCAGCTGAACTGGGCGTGAGATACCTCACCATGCAGACCAGGATGGGAAGGGACAGGATCGTTCAGAAGATCTATGACATGGTGATCTTCAGGCTGTATAAGAACCTGCTTCATCTGGAACTCCAGTACGAGATGGGAAAGGATTATTCCAAAGAGGACAAGGCGACAGTGGAGAAGCTTGCCGGAAACATCATGAGGAACTTCAGGGAAGGGGGTTATCAGGATTACGTAGCCCTTAAGACATTGTCGCAGTACAGGCTTACCGGGGTAGGAGCTCCCACGGGGATCTTCCTCAAGGATACCGCAGCCCTTCTTGAAACGGACAGCAGGACGTCGGAATTCTCCAAGGTAGCCAACGCTGTCGGCGCAGCAGCAGGAGATATAATAACAGAGTATACGGCGGTTATACAGATGTCAAAGACCGGGGACTATTACCTCACAGGAGGAGACGTGGTGGGAGTCTACGGATCGTATGACAGAGCCCTTGAAGACGCCAAAGAACTGGCGCGCACTAAGGCCGAGGAAAGGGCCAGGATGCAGACTCCGGAGGGCAGACTTAAGACAGAGTTCGACGTCAGGGAAGACTTCTTCAGACTTCCCGGAGGAGACAGCGTGCTCGTGAAGACCGAGGTCACCGCAAGCGTACAGATTATTTTATAAACGGTTTAAAATCATCTGCCGGTGTGATATTATATAGGTGTAGTTGTTCATTTGTTTCGGAAAGAGGTAGAAGAAATGAAAAGTAATATTACAAGACGTTTATTAGCAGTACTGATGATAGTGTCTATGATGGCAGTGTGCCTCGCAGGCTGCGGCGGAAGCAGCAATGGCTCCGCCATACAGGAAACTGCGGAAGGCGTGCTGAACGCTCTTCAGGAAGGTAATATTGATGGAATAACGGAGTATGCTTCAGAAGATATCCTTATGAACGGTGATCTTTCGCAGTTCAGAAGTATGACAGAGTTTACTGCAGACATGCTGGGAGCTCTGGGGGTAGACAGGGAGAACATATCTGAAGAAGCAATAGCATCCATTGATAAGCTGGGTGAATCTCTTCTGACAGGATTCGTGGAATCATACACCGTAGATGAAGTCAAAGAGGAAGAAGGTACCGGTCTGGTTACCTGCACGGTAAACTTTGGATACAATGCAGATTCCATTAACGAAAGTGAAATGTCGGTTGAAGTATCTGACCTTGTTCAGAAGTACGCTGAAGAGAATATCGATGAACTGACAAAGGTGCTTGAGGACGATGGAGAGGAAGGCCTTACTAATAAGCTTGTGAGTGCCTGCATGCCCATGATCTGCGATAAGATATCAGAGTATCTTGCAGCATCTGAAGGTTATTCATCCAAGATCGTTATGAAAGTTGAGAATCTGGATGGAAAGTGGATGGTTACTGAGGCTAAGACTGCTGAATAACGCAATTGATAATAATGGTCAGCATATATTTTGCAGTTGGGGGACTGCGGAGGCTGACCTGAGGTATGAAGAGGGTGTTTTGGTAGATGTCTGAATAAAAACTATATACTTGGTATTGCCGATTGAAAGTATCTACAGAAAACCCTTAAATTGTGGCAACCTGTAGATACTTTTTTATTATATAAGCAAATATCTATTGAGACAGGGATATTTTGCAAAATATCTGCAAACATGGTCAAAAGGGAGGTGATCCGTAGAAAAACCAGTAGATAAAGCGAAATATCGACAAATAAAGAGGGAAATAATAAAATGGATTTTGGAGGTTAACAATGTACTACGAAATGAATAGAATTATTGATGAAGAGATATCCGGTATTGATTGTTTACTCGACGCTCTTAATAAGGTTGAGTGCGGGGAGATGAAAGGATACCTTGAACTAAGATCGGCATGAGGGGAACTGGTTTATCACCTTAAAAAGAAAGGCTCAAGCGGCAAACTCACGTCAAGAAAACTTGGAGGAGAAAGAGATCCGGAGGTGATAAAATACAAACAGATGAGGTATATCAAAAAATTAAGAAAAACACTTGAAGAAGACAAGAATCTCCTGATGAAAATTGCCGGTAAGTATAAGAACTATGATCCGGATTCCATTGATGAGGCGATAGGGGCGGTTTACCGTGATACCACGGGACTAGTAAATAAAAACCCGGGTATGATGACTGATGAGGAATGGCAGGAATTACCATATGAGTCTAACCTAGATTACAGTTTTGGTAATAATCCAAATATTGCATATGACGGTCAGGAAGTCAGATCCAAGTCTGAGATCATCCTGTATAATCTGATCAAGATGCTGGGAATACCGAGACATTATGAAGAGGATGCCAGCCTTGTAAACGAAGCGGGTCAAAAGGTCTACAAGAATATTGATTTTAAATTGCGGGATAAGCATACGAAGTTGGTGGCGCTGGAGCATCTGGGGAAGCTGACGGATCAAAGATATTTCGAAAATGCAATGCATAAACTGCGATTGTATATTATTAATGGATATGTGCTGAATGATACCTTGCTGCTTACTGCAGATAACGCTGAAGGTAAGTTGGATTCGTTTAGCATTGTGAGGATGTTAAAGGCAAGGTTTGAAATAGAGTGAAATTGGAAAAGCGCGGGTCACGATGCCCGCGCTTTTTTGTGAAAGAATCACGCGTTTGATAAAGGCTGCTTTTAGTCTGATCAGTGCACTGTCACATCAAACTGTTTTAGTCAGATCAACATACTCTTACATCTTGCCGCCTTTTTCGGTGGCTTTTACTACGGCGTCCATTACCGCATAGCGGAAGCCTCCGCGTTCCAGTGCCTCGACGGCTTCTATGGTGGTTCCCTTAGGTGAGGTCACCATATCCTTAAGTTCTGCAGGATGCATTTCTTTATCCAGGATCATTTTGGCAGCGCCGAGGAGGGTCTGGGCTGCAAGCTTGTATGAAACGTCGCGCTTCAGTCCGCACTTGACTCCTCCGTCCGCCAGGGCTTCAATGAACATGGCGGCATAGGCCGGAGCTCCGCCTGAAAGGGCGCCCACAGCATTTATGTCTTCTTCTCTTATCCACTGGACGATACCGATGCTCTTAAAGATATCCTGAGCGAAGTCAAGCTCGTCTTCGGTGAGGTCCGTGCCTTCGCAGAATGCGGTAACGCCTTCACCAACCATGACAGGTGTATTGGGCATGGTCCTCAGGATCCTGACGGGTCCCGGCATCATTTCCCTAAGTCGGTCCGTGGTAAGTCCGGCTGCCACTGAGATGACCGCCTTCTCATCATTTGTTTTATTTATATTTCCAAGGGCCTCTGCCATGAACTGGGGCTTGACCGCGAGAAGCACCACGTCGGATGATCCCCAGAGTTCATTTTCAGAGCTTACGGCGTTAAAGCCCAGCTCTTCAGCTCTCTGCATCTTAGGGAGCGATCTGTTATATACGTATACGTCTCCGGATTTTACCACGCCCTTCAAGAGGGCACCCTCAGCTATGGCTGAGCCCATATTTCCGTAACCGAGTATTCCAAGTCTGAATGCCATGTCGTTTCCTCCGTTCTCAGTAAAACTTAAGTTGATTATAAAATAAAGACGTGGCGGAATCAATGGTACCATTTATCTTTATGCAAAAAATTCTTGACACATACAGGCTTTTTTGTTAATATGCTTCCTGACAATAGTCGGTACATGGCCGGCATATGAATGTAAATGACGAAAGATACGGGATAACTGTATCCATTTGCATCCATATGCCGGCTTTTTTCGTGCATTTAATGGACCTCTACAACTGAATAACATGACTGGCCAACAGCGCCGGGGAAGTACAGCCAAGACCTGCTTTACAGGGCAGCGAGCGTGCCAAGGCGGTATTAAATATAATTTTCTTGCATATTGATAAATATATGTTATATTGGAGGTGAAAAAAATGTCATTCAGACCGACTATTTCAGTGGTGATCGACGGTAAGATCGCCGATATAGGATATTACAGAAACTGGTACGTGAAGGATCTCTTTGTGGAAGCTCTGGCTCTGGCGGTGCTTTACAGCGACTGCAGGACCTTGGAAGAGGTAAGGTACAGGGCTTTCGGGGTCCAGAAGATAGGGTACGTCGTCGAACCGGAGATCTTTGAGAATACCCAGGAGAATCTGAGGTGGCTTGAGGACTGTTCAGAGATGCCCATCACCGTGGATCTGACGAGAAGAGCCATCTACGAGGGATACAGCGATTCAAAAGACACATACATCGACGGGAAGCCGGATGTCAGGGATATGCCTCAGCTGTCAAATGCAGACGAAGAGCTGTACTACAGGGCCCTCACCAAGTATAGGATAAACTTCGACAGGATCGACCTGGATGCTGTCAGAGATCTGTTCATGAGAGACGATGACCTCATCAGGTATACGTCAGAGAAAACCGCAAAAAAACTCAGGGAGATGAGAAGGAAAAGGGTAGGTGGAACCGATGATGAAGCAGAGATACATCGATATCGTGACCAAGGCTTTCAGAAGGGGTGAATTCAAGGCGGTGTCAGGAGGGAACGTTTTAAGAAAGACATATGATGAGGCGTATATCGACGAGAGGAATGACTACGATTTCGGACATTTGTATATACGTCTCATAAAGGACGAAAGGGAAGAGGATTTCATAGAAGTCTTCGCGGTGGATACAGCAGACGAGTGCATGACGGATCATCTCGCTCCGTCTGAACGCTTCACGGATTTCTTCAAGAGATCCATGGAGACGAAGCTCTGGTATCTCACGGCAAAGTACGATCCTGAAAGGAGGTATGAACTGGAGGGCACCTATGAGATCTTCGGTCAGGATCACAGCATAGTAGCCTTCTACGTGACCAGGATCGTCTGAGCTGATTTTTTGATAAGACCGGGCCATTGACTCTTGAAATGAAAAGAGTCTGGTGGTAAACTGTAATTTAGTTTAAAACTGTTTTTAATACAAACGGAGGAAATAAAAATGTTTGACAAACTTATCGCTAAAGTAAAGGCGGAACCCAAGACAATTGTTTTCACTGAGGGTACAGATGCTCGTATACTCAGTGCTACTGACAGACTTCTCAAGGAAGAACTTATGGGCGTAGTTCTCGTAGGAAACGTTGACGAAGTCAAGGCTGCTGCAGAAGCAGGCGGATTCGATGTAGAGAAGGCTCAGATCATCGATCCCGCAACCTATGAAGGAATGGAGGAAATGGTCAGCACCATGGTTGAACTCAGAAAGGGCAAGATGACTCCCGATGAGTGCAAGGCCAACCTTCTCAAGGGCAACTACTTCGGAACCATGCTCGTTAAGATGGGTAAGGCAGACTGCCTTCTTGGCGGTGCTACATATTCCACAGCAGACACCATTCGTCCCGCACTTCAGCTTGTAAAGACCAAGCCCGGTGCACATCTGGTATCCTCAGTCTTCATTCTGGACCGTCCTGAAGGAATGGGTCCCGATTTCCTGAAGACCATCTGCTTCGGCGACTGCGCTGTAAACATCGATTACAAGGATGACCTTGACAAGGAAGGAAACGTTAAGTTCTCCGCAGCTCAGAAGCTTGCAGAGGTTGCTGTAGAAGCAGCAGGATGCGCTGCTACATTCGGTATTGATCCTAAGGTAGCTGTACTCAGCTTCTCCACCAAGGGATCCGGCAAGGGCGGCACAGTTGCTCTTTCACAGGAAGCAGCCAAGATCGTTAAGGAAACTCATCCCGAGATCTCCTGCGACGGCGAAATGCAGTTCGACGCAGCTGTTTCTGAAACAGTCGGTCAGCTGAAGTTCCCCGGCTCACCTGTAGCAGGACATGCAACCACATTCATCTTCCCTAACATCGAAGCAGGAAACATCGGCTACAAGATCGCTCAGCGTCTTGGCGGATATGCTGCTTATGGTCCTATCCTTCTCGGACTCAACGCTCCTATCAACGACCTGTCCAGAGGATGTGACGCAGACGAAGTTTACAAGATGGCTATCGTAACTGCTGCTCTTTAATAGGAATATGACATATAACCAAGAAAGCGCGCCGTATAAGGCGCGCTTTTAAAAT
>JAZQAY010000092.1:0-20460 GCA_045545455.1 Anaerovoracaceae bacterium
GAAGGTATCCACAACAAAGTGATTTAGCTTTCTCCAAACTTAAGCATCAAACTTTAGATTATATAAATAATCTATCGACAAGTAATGAAATTGACAGTGGATTCAAAGATCAAGCAAAAAATGCAATAAACAGTGTTGGAAGTCAACCAGGATTGAAAACAAAAATAATAAATGCATATAATGAAAACTCTGAAGCATTCTCAAACTCAAACCAGTTCTTGTTATATAGGAACAAGGATATTGGTGAAGTAGCAAAAAAATTTGCAAAACTAAGAGGAAAAACTTTACACAGAGAAATGGGATACAGCTTTAATGATGAGGAGATTGAATGTATTCGTTTTGTTGAAATTCTTCAGTTTGTAATGACATTGAAACGTGCTGGGTATCTAGACAAGGAGATAGAACTGATCATTGGGCCACTATATCATTGCAATAACGTGTATTTAAGTCAATTTATAAGCGAGAAAATAAAGACAAGTGAAAGGTGAACCACATGCCTCAAGACTTAAATTGGAAATA
Source organism: Anaerovoracaceae bacterium (assembly GCA_045545455.1). Lineage (GTDB taxonomy): Bacteria > Bacillota > Clostridia > Peptostreptococcales > Anaerovoracaceae > RUG754. The sequence continues at coordinate 520 of JAZQAY010000092.1, forward strand.
TGATCTTGAAGAATACATCCGCCAGGGCGAACCCGCTAAGGCTGAGAAGAGTGCTGCCTGGCAGATGGCTATTGGTCTTCAGGATGTAGATGGCCTTAAGACATCAGACTATCTGATCGAGACCGCTAAGAATCATATAGAAGGGAAAATTAATATAGCTCAGGCTAAAGCCAGGATCCACAGCTATTATGAAGAGCGTAAGGATCGGGCTGACTTAGAATCTTCTACAAGGGAAGCTGATATTGTTTCTGCCAGAATCACAGAGATACTGTCTGAGAAGACTTTCCAGTTTTCACCGGCGGAGCTCCAGTCTATTCACAAGAGATTGTTCACCGGCGTTTTTAGTCATGCCGGAGAATTCAGAACATATAATATAACTAAGAAAGAATGGATCTTGAACGGTGATACTGTAACATATTCTTCATATGACAGCATCAAAGATACTCTAGACTATGATTTCGGTCAGGAAAAGAAGTTTTCATATGAAGGACTTTCAGCAGATGATGCAATTAAACATATAGCTGGTTTCACTTCCGGAATATGGCAGATCCATCCCTTTGGTGAGGGGAATACCAGGACCACCGCGGTCTTTGTTTTGAAATATCTCAGGACCTTCGGATTCACTTTCTCCAATGATGCTTTTGCTGAAAATTCATGGTATTTCAGGAATGCGCTTGTAAGGGCTAACTTTAGTGATTTCAATAAAGGCGTCGCGGCTACTGATAGATATCTGATTGCGTTCTTTGAGAATCTTATCTTAGGCTCAGATAATGAGCTGAAAAACAGGTATATGCATGTAGATTATAAGGAGCCCCAAAGTGACAAAAATGACATTTCAATGTGTCAAAATGTCACTTTGAAATTATCAATGGAAGAAGCCGCTATATTAATGCATATTAAAGATAATCCTTGTATTACACAGGCTGAATTAGCAAAAAAGACCGGCAAATCTACGAGGACAATTATTAGATGGATGGCAGATCTTCAAGAGAAGGGGCTAATAAAGCGTGAAAACGGTAAACGAAACGGTAGGTGGGTGATATTATGACATGCCCAAGATGCGGAGAAAAGATCGACGGATATCCGTGTGATAACTGCGGATTCCCGACAACATTAAGATTTAAGAAATGGAGTTTAGCTCTGGCGCTGCTGTTTAAATAAAGTGGCGGTCAGATGCTTTGATTTTGGAGGAGAGATGAAACAAAGAATCAAAAAACAAATATCCGCAGGGACCATCTCAGGGCGGGAGCTTCTTAAGACAAGCCGTCCCAAGCAGGACATAAGCTTCAGGACAGGGGCTCACATGACAGATAAGGATCGCCCGCGAAAAAAGATGAAGCCGAAGGATTACAGGAGAGAAGACTGGTAAAGACATGAAACTGATAATCGATAAATCCATGGCGTCTCTTGGAATAACAGACGTGGTATATGCATTGGCTAAGGGGCTGGATGCTTTTGCACCCATTCCGGAGGAACTTGCCGGCGAGATCGCCCGCATGGGCGAGGCTGTCGTAGCCGGGGAGTATGATTCTATCTACGATAACGACATCACCGAAGGCTACCGCGAGCACATCAAGAAAGCCGGCCGCTCCGTCAAGAAGAGTCTGCCGACGGTGCTGGGCTTCATAGACAACATCAAGCACAGGGGCTCCATGCCGCACATCAATTCCATAGTGGACGTATATAACATCGAAAGTATACGATCTTCTCTTGCCATCGGCGGCCATGACCTGGATTCCGTCCACGGCGACATAATCGTAACCGTCAGCGGACGTGAGGACACCTTCACTGCGATCGGCGGGAAAGAGAAACACGTGGAACCCACGGACTTCGTATACAGGGACGACAACGGCATCCTTGCATGGCTCGACGTCAGGGACAGCGAGTTCTATAAGATGTCAGACGGCACAAAGAACGTCCTTTTCGTCATGCAGGGAAACGCCAACACATCAGTTGAATACAGGCTGGAAGCCATGAAGCGTCTGGAACGTGACCTTCGTCTGGTGAACCCCGGAATGGAGTTCGAGGTCGGAGTGGCGAGCCTGGAGTAGGAACGGAGGCACCCTATGAAGACACGTACCATCAAACAAACCATTGCCATAGTGCTGGCAGCCCTTGCTTCCGTAAGCCTCATAGGCTGCGGAGGGACCGATCCGGAGGCGGATGGCTTCATCTATGCTTCGGGGGCTAAAGCGGACGGTCTCTATGAGTTCTACTACACTTATGAGAACATAAACTACAACGCCGAGTACCTCAGGTATAAGATATATATTGAAGATAACATCCCGTACTTCTACTACGAGAAGCGCGAGAGGCCGAATGACTACGGTCCTGCCACTGAAGAGGATATTACCGCCCAGGGGACTTTAGAATTGAGCGAAGAGCAGTGGAAAACATTCTCATCCTTCATAGAAGAGGGCAGTTACGCACCGAAGAAGGACAGTGCCGAGAGCGGCGACAGAGGTCCCTGGACGTACATATATTTCCAGAAAAATCCCAAGAAGCAGCTGGAGTTTGAGTTCGCTTCATGGGATAGACTCGGCGAGTTTGAAGTTTTTTGCGCCGGGATGGCAGGGCTTGCGGAGTAGTTTTAAAATTTGGAGGAAAAGATTATGAAACACGAATGCAAAATCACGGTTCTTGACAGGAGGAATAATATGAAAAAATATCTGGTCATTTTACTGGCACTGGTATTGGCATTAACTATGTTTACAGCTTGCGGAGGAGCAAGCGAAGAACCCGCTGGAGGTTCAGATTCAGAATCAGGATCTGCAACAGACGGAAGTCTGGATCCTGCGACCATCAAGACCTTCGGAGATGCTTTCAACGTGGCAGATGAAGAGAACAGTCAGTATGCACTTACAGATACGGTATATGTCTATGCTTTCCCGTACGGGGACGATTTTTACCGTGCAGAGGTAGAGCTCACTGAAGAGGAATCAAATGCTTTGTGGGAACTGGATTTCGAGGATCCGGAACACGATGCTAAGATGAAGGAAATCGTTTCTCCTCTTGAGATAACTACATTCACGAATCTTGCCGAGGGCGCTCCCGACCAGGCATATCTCGACAGCCTTGTGGGAAAGACCGGCGGCGAGCTCTTTGATGATGGCTGGTCATATAACTACTATAATCTTGAAGATATGGAAGCCGGACTGGATCACGGCGTATACTCTTTCATGGTTACCTTTGAGTATGAGGGCGAACAGATGGAGAACACCGATGACTTTGATTTCTACGAGGAATTCAGGGATCTTAAGATCAAGGAAATAACTTGTGAAGGAATAGGCGACGGCACATATATCCCGGACGCACAAGACTGATGGGATAAACGCTGATATAGCCTGAGAGGTAAAAATGGAAGTCAAAAGAATCGAAAAGAAAAACGAAGGAAGATACATCACCCGCTATGACGTCACCTATCTCCTGAATAACGGAGAGGAGAAGGTGTACGAGATCATAAGCAGGGATAAGAATATAACGGATATATCGCAGCTCAGAAAGACTGAGGCGGATTCCGTGGTCCTCATCATGGAGGACGAGACCGGGGAGAAGATCCTTCTGAACAGGGAGTTCCGCATGTCCATAGGTGAATGGATATATAACTTCCCGGCAGGGCTCATCGACCCCGGCGAGACTCCTGAAATGGCTGCGGTCAGGGAGCTCAGGGAGGAGACAGGCCTTGAACCTAAGGAGATCAGGGACAGAATCGACGGCGGCTACAGCGCCATCGGCTTTTCAAACGAGCTCACGGTCTGCTTCATAGGTGTGGCAAAAGGCGAATTCAAGGAAAGCACGTCAGCTGAAGAGGAGATCGAGGCCGGCTGGTATACGAAGGAAGAGGTAAGAGCCCTTCTTAAGAGCGAAAAGTTCGCTGCCAGGACCCAGGCCTACTGCATCGCGTGGTCGAGGGAGTGAGGGTATTTTTGACCCGATTGTAACAAAAAACACTTTGTAGTATAATATGCATATATCATACATCAATAGGAGGACCCGAAAATGAACAAATTAGCCAGAGCAACTCTTATCTGCACCCTTGCAGCCTGCGGCGCACTTCTCGTGATCCATCGCCGTGTGATCGCAGCCGCAATCACCGGAGAGGACATGCCAGAACCGCCTGAATGGCATAAGAAATACTTCACCTGCTGCGCAGAGGGTGCTGATGCGGCAGACGAATTCGAAGATATCGACGACGATTTTGAAGAGGAGTTCTGATTTTCAGGATCTGACTGAGAAATAATTTTGAGGATCTGAGTGAGGAATAGATCATCCCGGGAGGCATGACATGAGTATTCTTAGATTATTTCACACGGGATTTCAGGTGATCGAAAAGCCTGATATTAAGATCGGAAGGGCCAATGCCGACTTTGGGCAGGGGTTCTATCTTTCAAATGACGAGGAGTTTTCCAGGCGTTGGGCCAGGGACCTGAAGGGTGAGACCACGTATCTGAACGTCTATGACCTGGATACCGACGGCCTTCAGCTGAAACACTTCACCAGAGGGGAAGATTGGTTCGAATATATCTCTGCGAACAGGGGAAACAGGGCGGATTCGCTTGCGGACTTCGACGTCATAATCGGTCCCATCGCAAATGACACCATCTACGACGTTCTGGGCATCACCACAAGCGGTATTTTGCCAAAGGAGAAGTCCCTTGAAGTGCTTAAGATCGGCCATGCCTATGAGCAGGTGGTGATCAAGTCGGAGAAGGCGCTGGCGCGGCTTGCCTTCGTCAGGGCTGACGTTATCACCCCTGAGGAGATCGAGCGCTACCGCGAGACCGTCCAGGCGGAGGAAGAGCAGTTCCAGGAGGAGTTCGTCCGTATACTTTCGGACGAGGACGAATAGGCGTATCCTGACATACGACAGTATACGGAGAAAGACATTACATAAAGAAAGGAAAAGCATGTCAGAATATTTTGGAAAAGAAGTGCCTAAGCTTGGCTTTGGGCTGATGCGCCTTCCGAAGAAAGGCGTTGGTAAGGACATCGAGCAGTTCAAGACCATGGTGGACATGTTCCTGGACGCCGGCTTCACATATTTTGATACGGCCTACGTATACGTGGGCTCCGAAGCCGCAACTAAAAAAGCTCTCACAGAGAGATATCCCAGGGAGGCTTATACGCTTTGCTCGAAGCTGAACGCGCACATGCTGTCACCCACAGAGAGGGCGGCGAAGAGGCAGTTCTCGACCAGCCTCAAGCGCGCGGGAGTGGAGTATTTCGACTATTATCTGCTCCACGCCCTCATGAGAAAGAACTACAAAAAATACGACGAGTACCACATCTGGGATTTCGTAAAGGAAAAGAAGGCCAAAGGTCTCATCAAGCACTTCGGCTTCTCATTCCATTCGGATCCGGAGCTCCTGGACGAGATCCTGACCGCTCATCCCGAGGTGGACCTGGTACAGCTTCAGATAAACTATGAGGACTGGGAGAATCCCAAAGAACACGCAAGGGCCAACTACGAGGTCGCCAGAAAGCACGGCAAGTCCATCGTGGTCATGGAGCCCGTGAAGGGCGGGTCCCTGGCAGATCCCCCGGAAGAGGTGAAGAAGCTCTTTAAGGCCTACGCTCCCGACATGTCCTACGCATCCTGGGCGATCCGCTTCTGCGCATCCCTGGACGGCGTGATCACCGTATTGTCCGGCATGTCGAATATAGAGCAGATGGCTGACAACATCTCCTTTATGAAGGACTTCAAGCCCCTTAACGAAGAGGAACAAAAGATCATCCAGGAAGCTCAGAGGATCATCGGGAACTCATCCACGGTTCCCTGCACCGCCTGCCATTACTGCACGGAGGGCTGCCCTGTCGGGATCGACATCCCCGGCATCTTCAAAGCCATGAACCTGCAGCTGGGTAACGGCCAGATGGCTGAAGCCAAGGCGGCTTATGAGGCTGCAGCCCCTGCGGGTAAGAGAGCATCCGACTGCATCGCCTGCGGCCAGTGCGAGGGAGCTTGTCCGCAGAGCCTTGAGATCATCGAGGGTCTTAAGAAGGCAGCAGAGATGTTTGAGTGAATCTAACGGAGGAAAACCATGACTATATGCTATTTCACAGGAACCGGAAACAGCCTTTATGTTGCAAGATGCATCGGAGGAGACCTCTATCCGATCTCTCAGCTCATGCGCCAGCATGAGATCGTGATCAAGGATGAGGCCGTCGGTATCGTATGTCCCTGTTACGCAGGGGAGATGCCCATGATGGTGAGGGACTTCCTCATAAGGGCCGACATAGAGACGGACTATCTCTTCTTCATATATACTTACGGCATGAACTACGGCGCGGCTTTTGCGAATGCGAAGGTGGCCTGCGAGGACGGAGGCCTGAGGCTTTCATATGTGAACGCCATTAAGATGGTGGATAACTATCTGCCGGGCTTTGAGATCCAGAATCAGCTGGATACTCTTCCTAAGAAGGACGTCGAGGGTCAGATCGAGAAACTCGTGGCAGACATCGAGGCTCGCCGCACCACTGAAGTCAGGATCACCGGCGGTACCAAGGCCAGGATGAGGATGCAAAAGGCACTCATGGCTGACCGCATACTGAAGAGGGACGCAGCCAAGGAGTATATAGTTAATGAGGATTGTATTCTTTGCGGTAACTGTGCGAGGGTATGTCCGACGAACAATATAAACGTGACGGATAAGGTGCGCTTCGGGCTGAACTGCGAGGTTTGCTACGCCTGCATACACAACTGTCCGAAGACCGCGATACACCTTAAAGATGAGAAGAGCGCGGTGCGTTTCAGGAATGAGCACGTGACGCTGGCAGACCTGGTTAAGGGTAACGAATAACGAAAATCACATAAAGGATCATGACCGGAGTTTCAGACTCCGGTTTTTTGTTAGAAAGGTATTGATTTTTGAAAAGAAGGGGCATATAATACAATTGGTTGCACACAATATGATTGCACACAATGAATAAAGTCATTAAAATATTAAAAATATAAAACGGAGGTAACATCATGACAAAGGTAGAACTTTTAAAGGGATTCGCTAAAGGCTGGTTCGGCAATTCACAGCAGCACTCCATCCACGCTCAGCTCCTCAAGCAGAGAGGCTTCGGCAAGCTTGGTGACAAGATCATGGCTGAATCAGAAGAAGAATGGAATGAAGCTAAGCAGGTAAACGCTCGTCTCATCGAACTCGGAGAGACTCCTGAAGTAGCTATCGAGGAATATCCCGTTATCACTGATATCGTTGAGATGCTTAAGTATGACTGCGCTGACAGCGAAGAGGCTCTTCCCATGATGAGCAAGTGCCTTTCACTGTTTGAAGACGACTATGTAACAAGAAACATGATCCAGCAGTTCATCGTTGATGAGCAGGAGCATTACAACTGGGTGAAGCAGCACCTCAACCTGATCGAAGAGATCGGATACGAGAACTACCTCATCGAGCAGCTCGGCTAATAGCCGAAGCAGTTCGGTAAACGGAAGCTGACGGCTGGGCTCACTGCTGAAAGCGGCCTGAATGATGTGTGAATAGAAAAAATGACAGAAGAAACTAAGATCAAAACTGAATACGACATCTTGAAACTTGCTAATCAGATCTGTTTCCCTCTGTATGCTTTGTCCAAGGACGTCACAAGAAAGTACAGGAAACCGCTGGATGAACTGGGTCTCACATATACCCAGTATCTGGTGATGATGGCGCTTTGGGAGTTCGGAGAAATGACAGAAGGAGAGCTGGGAAAGAAGGTATATCTGGATTCCGGGACGCTGGCACCGCTTCTTAAAAGGCTCGAGAAGCAGGGCTACGTTTTAAGGACCAGACCTGAACATAATGAGAGGACTCTCATCATTTCCCTTACAGACGAGGGTGAGGCTTTAAAAGAAAAGGCGCTTGAGGTGCCGTTTGCAATGGAGGGCTGCATAGAACTTCCTGAGGAAGATCTGAAAGAACTGAAACGGCTTCTTGACAAGGCGATAGCCAGTATGGAAGCGAAATAACGGAGGACAGAATGATCTGTCTGCCTGAGATCCCGGAAGGGACTCGAAGGATTCGATGAGCACAAGTACAATGTACTTCTGTAATTTTAACTTATTTAGTGTGTATTAAGGAGAAAGAAAAATGAAGATCACTGTTTTAAACGGAAGCCCCAGAAAAGAGAACACCTACGCTATGGTTGAGGCTTTCAAAGAAGGCGCAGAGGCTGCAGGTCATGAAGTTGAAGTTCTTCACGTAGGAAAGATGAAGATCGCAGGCTGCCTCGCATGCGAATATTGCCACGGAAAGGGCGAAGGAAAGTGCGTTCAGAGAGACGACATGGATACCGTTATCGAAGCTTACAAGGCTTGCGATATGGTCGTATTCGCTTCCCCTATCTACTATTTCGGAATGACTGCTCAGATGATGGCCGCTATCCAGAGAGTATATTGCATCGGTAAGCCCGCTGCATCCAAGGCTGCTCTCATGCTCAGCTCCGCTTCCCCCAATCCTTTCGATGGAGCCATCGGAACATACAAGGGAATCTGCGCATTCACAGGAATGGAAGACGCAGGCGTATTCACAGCAGCAGGCGAGGAGAACAAGTCCGAAGCCAAGCTCGCTGAGGTCAGAGAATTCGCAAAGAATCTCTAATAGGTGTAAGATATTGGAAGAAAGGCCGCCCCGCGTGGGCGGTTTTTTGTTGTGGTTTTCGAGTTGGTCTTTTGCGGGGATTTAGGAGGTAGACACGGGGACAAATCAAGGGGTATAATAGGCGCATAAAGGTGCCGAAGCTTCGGTTCGGATGTTTTTTAAAGGAGGAACCAACCATGCAGGAATTTATTTTGATCAATCAGGAAGAGGTTGCTTCCATACTGGATATGAAGACGGTGATCGCAGCCATCGAGAAGGCGTACAGCCTGAAGGTCAGCGGGCAGGCGGAGCTGTTTCCGATAGTCTGCCACGAGTTCAGCGGAGAGGATTCGGAGTTCGACATCAAATCCGGGAGCGTGGACGGAGCGGGGGCCTTCGGCATGAAGCTGGTGAGTGCCTTCTACGGAAACGACGTCTACGGGCTTCCGAGGCTCATGGGGACCATCCTTATCTTTGATCGGAAGACCGGGACCCTCAAGGGAATGATGGACGGAACGCTTATCACCAATATGAGGACCGGGGCAGCAGGCGGTGTCGGCGCAAAATATCTCGCCAGGCCGGAATCGGAAAACCTGGTGGTCCTGGGGACCGGGGCGCAGGCAATGCCTTTGATAGAGGCGACACTGGAAGCGTTAGGAAATATAAAGAAGATAACCGTTGTGAACGTTCATAGCTTGGGGAAGGCCGGGGCGTTTGCTGAGGCTGTAAGAGATAAGGTCGGACCTGGGTTCGAGGTGGATTTCGCTGAGGATATGACAGGTCTGGAGGCTGCTGTAAGATCGGCGGATGTGATACTCACCGCGACTCCCTCAAAGGAAGCGATCATCAAGAGTGGCTGGGTGAAGCCCGGAACGCATCTCTCCTGCATAGGCTCCGACATGGAAGGAAAGCAGGAGCTGGATCTGGAACTCACGGGACGCGCGAAGCTCTTCGCGGACGATGTGGTCCAGGTGGTGGCCGTCGGTGAGTGCGAGAAGGCCGTAAAAGCGGGTCTGGTGAAGGCAGAGGACATAACGGAGATAGGCGATGTGATCCTGGGAAACAAGCCCGGAAGGACATCGGACGAGGATCTAACCATATTTGACAGCACCGGGATCGGCCTTCAGGATCTGATGACCGCATCCATGGTAATAGATAAGGCAAAAGAAAAGGGGATCGGCACGCTGCTCAAGGTTTGAGGCGTGCAGCATGCGCGGTTCGGGATACTGAGAATCGGCGCAGGACCCTGAAGGGAAGGCAGCAAAGGAGGACATGATGAACACCCTGTTACTTGAAAATATGACCTGGCCGGAGATAAGGGACGCTCTGGCGGACGGATACGATACTGTGATTATTTTTGCGGCATCTATAGAGCAGCACGGGCCGGGACTTCCGGAGGTGACGGACACGGCGCTGGGGTATTTTGAGGCAGAAGATTTGGCAAGAAGGCTGGGACATGCGCTGGCGGCCCCCGTGATAAGGCCGGGGTTAAGCGCCCACCACATGGGATTCCCGGGAAGCATCACGTTAAGACCCGAGATCTTTAAAGGCATAGTCGAGGACTATATCACAGCATATATAAGGCACGGATTTAAGAAGATAGTGCTTTGCTCGTCCCACGGTGGGAACTTCAAGACTCTGGAGGAGATCGCAAAGGAGCAGGCTGAGGCACATCCTGAAGTTTGCATAGTTACCGGGGTGTCTCTGGATGAATTGGACGAAAGCCTGGCGGAAATGGACAGGATAGAAGGGCTGGAGCCCGGGACCTGCGGCGGACACGCCTGCGACTGGGAGACCTCTATAATGGCTCTGATAGACGAGAATTACGTGCGCCGCGACAAGCTTCAGAGGGGTTACGTGGGGCCGCTTACGGGAGAGCTTCTCGATAAGTTCTTTAATGAGGGCGTTGGCTCCGTCAGCCCCATCGGGGTCATGGGTGATCCTACCGGTGCGGACAAGGAGCGCGGCAGGCGCTATTTCGAATATTTCCAGAATCTGCAGGCGGAATGCATTAGGAATAAAATCAAAGAATGGGAAGATCGGTAATCGACTATGAATGACAGAAATTTCAAGCCCGGCGACATCGTCCGGCACTTCAAGCGCGAGACCCTTAATGAAGAGGAGCTTCGCGCAAATAAATATCTTTACGAGATCGTGGGCGTGGCCGTCCACAGCGAGACCAGGGAAGAGATGATGGTCTACCGCGCACTCTATGACGACGGTGGAATGTACGTCAGGCCGCTTCAGATGTTCATGGAGGAGACGGACCACGTGAAGTACCCGGAAATCAAACAAAAGTACAGGTTCGAGAAGGTGGAATGATGACTGGATCTATGATGAATGCTGCGGTGAAGCCTGCGACACAGGAAGAGCGACTGGATTATCTGGTGGAAGCTTTTAAAGCTGACTCTGTGAAGTACAGGCTGCTGGATACACCCGGGGATACCGAAGGTAAACGAGCGCTCCTCAGGTCGCTTATGAATATCAGGATGCCGAAGCCGCTTCCCGCTGAAGTGAGAGAGGTGCAGGACGAGTACCTTAAGGAGCGCATCAGGGAGAACGGGGTCGTCAGCCCGGACGAAATACCTGAGATCCGTGACGGGCTTTCGATCTGGCAGGGCGACATCACGAGACTTGCGGCGGACGCCATAGTTAACGCGGCGAACTCGCAGATGCTGGGATGTTTTGTTCCCATGCACACGTGCATAGATAACTGCATACATACCTTTGCGGGAGTTGAGCTAAGGGAAGAGTGTGGAAGGCAGATGGAGGCGCTTCGTGAGAAATACGGTGAAGACTACGAGCAGCCCACGGCGGTCCCCATGTTGACTGACGCCTACAACCTTCCGTGCAAAAAAGTCATCCACGTGGTGGGACCAATAGTACAGTTCATGCTGACACCTGAGCTTGAGCGTGACTTGGCAGACTGCTACAGGAACGTGCTGGACATGTGTGCGGCCAACGGTCTTAAGTCCGTGGCCTTCTGCTGCATATCCACGGGAGTCTTCAGATTCCCGAACAGGAGGGCGGCGGAGATCGCGGTGGCGACAGTTAAGGACTGGATGACGGCTCATCCCGGTAAAGTTGAAAGGGTAATATTCAATGTTTTTAAAGAAGAGGACAGAAAAATCTACGAGCAGCTCCTGGCGTGATCTGCCGAACGGCTACCAGGAGACCATAAGAAGAGGAATAAACGCGGTGCGTAACATGAACGGCGGCATTGCCTACGGCAAAGGCACCCGCTCCGAGCAGCTCGCCCGCCTTAAGGAAGAGATCGAGACCGCGGACGCCATCGTTATCGGTGCAGGGGCCGGAATGTCGACCTCAGCAGGCTTCGTATACGACGGCGAGAGGTTCAGAAAATATTTCTTCGATTTCGAAGACAGGTACGATTTTCACGACATGTATTCCGGCGGATTTTTTGTGATGCGACTGGAGCCTGAGGTGTCGTGGGCGTTTTGGGCAAGGAATATCTACATAAATCGCTATATGGCGATACCGAAGCCGGTGTACTCGGAGCTCTTGGAACTGGTGAAGGACAAAGAATACTTCGTCATTACTACGAACGTGGACCACTGCTTCCAGAGAGCAGGATTTGACAAGTCGAGGCTGTTCTATACGCAGGGTGACTACGGGCTTTTCCAAAGCATCAACAGCATGATCCAAAAAACCTACGACAACGAGGAGTGGGTCATGAAGGCTATGGAGGCTCAGGGCTTCGTGAAGGATGGAAGCGGTGTATTCCAGCTTCCCGAAGATGGGGAACTCCTGATGAGGATACCTACGGAATTGGTGCCTAAGTGTCCGGATGACGGGTCTGACATGAAGATGAACCTGAGGTCTGACGATACCTTCGTGGAGGACGAGGGCTGGCACAGGGCATCTGCGGCTTACCTCGATTTCGTGGACAGCCACAGCGCTGACCATGTGCTCTATCTGGAGCTTGGTGTCGGGGCCAACACCCCGGTTATAATAAAGTATCCCTTCTGGCAGATGACCCTTAAGAACAGACGCGCGGTCTACGCCTGCCTGAATTACGGCGAAGCCTTCTGCCCCTTCGAGATCAGAGGCAGGAGCCTGTGCATCGATGGGGATATTGGGGAAGTGTTTGAGGAACTTAAGAAATGAGTTGATATTGGACGCGTGTCATACGCATAACAGCCACCATGCTCACTAAGTGCCTTAGGGAGCTGGAGAACGACGGCCTGATCACCAGGACACAGTACCCGACTATCCCGCCTACGGTGGAATACTCCCTGGCGGAGAAGGGGAAGTCCCTGATACCCGCGCTGGAATCCGTATATAAGTGGGCAGACGAACAGATGAAATAGCGTAAGTGAAACAGGAGGAAGACATGAGAAGAACTGACAGAGAAGTAAAAGATATTAACGAGATAAGGCAGATCCTGGATGAGGCTAAGATCATGAGGCTGGGTCTGTTTGACGGGGACTACCCCTACGTGGTGCCCCTTCACTATGGATACGAACTTGAGGACGGGATCCTTACCTTTTACGCCCACGGCGCAAAGGAAGGACATAAGATAGATCTGATCAACGCGAACCCCGCGGCATGCGTGGAACTCGACTGCGACGTAGAGCTGATCGAAGCGGGAGATGTGGCCTGCGGTTACGGATCCACATTCTCCTCGGTGATCGCAAGAGGCAAGGTCGAACTCGTGGCTGATGCGGACGAGAAGGTACACGGACTGAAGGTGCTCATGCGCCACCAGACCGGAAGAGAATTCGAGATGAATGAAAAGATGGCTGCGGCAGTGGCAGTGCTTAAATTTACTTCGACTGATTTTACTGCAAAAGCCAGAAAGAAATAGAGAGTCCGGCTGGGGCTTGCGTCAGTTCTGCCTGCGCACCCCGATGGACGGAAGAAGGTATTTATGACTGACAGGATCAGGGTCCTCGGCGACCCGAAATCTAAGAATACTTTTATACAGATGGTAGATGACCACGATCTGAAATATATGGATAATCTGGCGGCTGAACTCAAGCAGCAGGCAGGAGCCGACTGGTGCCTGGTGACAGTTAAGGTGAAAAGCTGGAATCAGGATCTGACGCCCTGGGAGGCTCCGCCGGTCTTCGGGTCAGATGGCTTTGGGGACGGAGCTTCGGAGACGCTCAGGCTCATCCTTGAAGAGGTGATCCCGGAGTTTGAAAGGGAGCATCCGGCTGAAGGACGAAGCTACTATATTGCAGGCTATTCCCTGGCGGGGCTGTTTGCCTTATGGGCGGGCTACTCCTGCAATGTGTTCAGCGGCTTAGTAGCAGCGTCGCCCTCGGTGTGGTACCCGGGCTGGAATGATTTTGCGAAAAGCCATGAGTTTAGGGCAGGCCGCGCCTACTTAAGCCTCGGGGACAAAGAATCCCGCACCCACAACCAGGTGATGGCGAAAGTAGGGGAGAATATTGAATGTCTTGAGAGGGTGCTTTGCGATAAGGGAGTGGAGTGCGTGCTTGAGTGGAACCAGGGGAATCACTTCCGCGACCCGGACAAGCGCACCGCCTGTGGCATGGCGTGGATGCTGAAGAGGGAGAAATAGTAACTTACGGAGGACGACATGTTCAAGTTATGGCCGGATAAAGATATTACAGTGAAGAAGGCTAAGGCCGGCAGGGTGCCGCTTCTCATCCTGAGCCCTAAGGGAGGTGCAAAAAACGCGCCCGGGGTGCTTTGGATACATGGGGGCGGATACGCACTCGGAATGAAGGAGATGGTCTACATGGGCCGCGCGGAGGAGCTGGTGAAGAAGTTCGGCGCGGTGGTGATCTCGCCGGGCTACAGGCTGGCGTTTCAGAAGCCGTACCCCGCGGCGATAAATGACTGCTACAGAGCTCTCCTCTATATGAAAGATCACGCTGAGGAGCTCGGAGTGAGGTCCGACCAGATCATGGTGGGAGGCGAGAGCGCAGGCGGCGGTCTGACTGCGGCGCTTTGTATCCTGGCAAGGGACCTGGGGGAGGTGAACATCGCCTACCAGATGCCGCTTTACCCGATGCTGGATAACCTGGATACTGATTCGTCCCGCGACAACCACGGAAGGATCTGGAATTCCAGAAGGAACCACCTGGGCTGGAAGATGTACCTGAGGGGAAAGGCCAAGGACGAGGTCGATCCGTACGCTGCGGCTGCACGGGGGACGAATTACGCGGGACTTCCTCCGGCATACACATTCGTTGGAGACGGCGAGCCCTTCTACAGTGAGACCCTTAAATATGTGGAGGACCTCAAGGCTGCCAGAGTTCCTGCAGAGGCAGACGTTTATCCATCGGACATGCACGCCTTCGATATGCTGACCCCGGAAAAGGAGATCAGCAGGCAGGCTGCGGAGAGGTTCAACGAGAAGTTTGAATACGCGATGAGGAATTATTTCAGAGAACAAAATATATAAAAGGAGTGTACTATGAAAGTTTTGGTTCTTAACGGAAGCCCCAGACCGAAGGGGAATACGGCTCAGATGATAGGGGCCTTCAAAGCAGGCGCAGAGGCTGCAGGCCACACGGTGGACGTGGTGGACGTTTGCAGAAAGAACATACATGGCTGTCTTGCATGTGAATACTGCCACACAAAGGGCGAGGGTAAATGCATCCAAAAGGACGACATGCAGGAGGTCTACGACCTTCTTAAAGATGCCGAGGTGCTGGTGATCGCATCTCCAATCTACTACCACGGAATGTCCGGCCAGATCAAGTGCTGTATCGACAGGTTCTACTCGGCTGCTTATCCGAACAAGCCTGAGAAGCTTAAGAAGGTGGCCATGTTCCTGAGTTCGGGCGACGACGAGATGTACGACGCCGCCAAGTTCTCCTACGACGGAGACTTTGTGGGCTACCTGGGGCTGGAGAGCCTGGGGATCTACACCACCCACGGCTACGATCCGGGCGTGCCCGTAGAAAAGTTGAACGCATTAAGGGCGCTTGGCGCAGGGCTGTAATAGAATTATAAAAGCACATGCCGGATGAGGCATGTGCTTTTGATTTGTATATGTTCGTATCGTGCATAGGCGTCCATTTTAGATATAAATACACGACCTCTGATTATATAGTTTTTTACAACTATCGTGCATAAGCGACTTATATTGTGACAAATACACGACCCTGCGTGAATCAGGTATGGCAGCAGCTGTTATTTTGCAAATATATATGACTTTCCGGTGGCCTCGTCGTACTCCACTGAGTAAAGCGCACCCTTTCTGTCCTTCAGGGTACCGGGCTCGAATCTGTGCTCGGAGATCATAAGAGGCACGCCATCCATCTCATCTTTATCCAGGAGCTCCGGCGACTTTACGAACTCATTTGACATGCCGAGCTCCATCAAAGCTTCCGCCGCAGCGCGGTTGGTTATATTCAGCCCCGGGCCGCCGATCACTCTCACGCCCTTTTGCGCAAAATACTCCACCCAGGCGATGCTGTTCACGGTCACGGCCGAATCATTCGCTGAGGCAGTATCCGCCAGCCTGTCGGCTTCCGCCCGGAGGAACTCGTCGTAGGGGCCTTTGGTTATCTGGGGAAGGATCACCGACTCGTCTTCCACTTCGAACACGGTGTCGTGAGGGATCAGCTCGCAGTCAGTGGATCCTGTCTTAAGCACCGGAGCCTTTCTCTCGAAGGACTCCTTAACGGCATCCTCGAGGCCGCTAAGCACCTGACGCCTTGCGGCGTTCAGCACGGATACCGGAAGGAAGACGTTGTCGTCCAATACGATCCGCACGTCTCCCAGGACGTATGCGGTGTCGCCGGTCTTGCGGAGCTGCTTCATGATATCCTTCTCCGTGAGCCCTGCCTTCACTGCCGGCTGCACCGGCATCCCTGGATCCTGCAGGGTGAAGCTGATTCCCGACAGGGGGTCCTTGGAGGTGAGTTTGAGGGGTTCGCCCACCTTCGCCAGAACGAACATATCCACGGGGACTTTGCGCGCGGTCGAAGCGATGGCTTTGGAATTCTCAAGAAGTTCCTCTGAGATCAGCCGGTATACTTTGTCTCCCTTGACCACGCTGTCCTTGAGATCACCCAGGATCACGCTTCCGGAGGGGGTCTTTTTTATCGAGGTCACCTTGAAGGAGGTGCTCTCCGACCCGCCCCTGATCTCCAGCACGTCGTGCATGCGGATTTCCCTGGAGGGGGAAACTTCGGCGAAGATGCCTTTTCCTGAGTTCCTGATAACGCGGCCCACGCAGACTCCGGTGTTCTTGGAGATTCCTGAGGTCATGAGGGCCTCGCCCGGGTCACCTTCAAGATAGCCCTCCGAGAAGCCGTCGCGGTTGAAGGCCTGAAGAAGGGTCTCCCGGTCAACATCGGACACGGTATAAGTCCCGTTAGCGTAGTACTCGTCGATGTATTTTCTGTATATTGAGACCACGGTCGCCACGTATTCCGGCGATTTCATGCGGCCTTCGATCTTGAACGACATGGCGCCCGCTTCGATAAGATCGCCTAGGCGGTCGATCATGCAGAGGTCCCTGGGGGACAGGGGGCTGGGATCATCGGAAGTCCCGCCCGCCGCGAAACGATAGAGGTAGGGAAGGCGGCAGGGTTGAGCGCACATGCCTTTGTTCCCGGAGCGGCCGCCGATAAATCTTGATAGCTGACACTGCCCCGAATAGCAGATACAAAGCGCCCCGTGCACGAAGACTTCCACTTCGCCCACCGCTGCGCACTCGCGTATATCCGAAAGAGTGCATTCCCTGGACAGCACGGTCCTTTTATAACCGAGCTTCTGAGCGGCTTTCACCCCTTCTGCGTTATACACCGTCGCCTGTGTAGAAAGATGGAGTTCGAAGTCCGGAAGTGCGTCTCTTATCACCTTGCCCAGACCGAAGTCCTGGATTATCAGGGCGTCCACACCCATTTCATACAGTTTAGAGGCGTATTTCAGGGCCTGAGGCAGGTCTTTGTCGTCCATCAGGGTGTTCAGGGTAACGAAGGTCTTCACCCCCCTCAAATGGCCGAAATCCACGGCTTCCTTCATCTCTTCCAGGGTGAAGTTCCCCGCGCCGATCCTGGCGTTAAAAAGACTGCCGCCGAGATAGACGGCATCGGCGCCCGCGTTCACTGCGGCAATAAATTGTTCAGGCCCTCCCGCAGGGGCCAGTAATTCCACTTTTTTCATACTAATGATTCTACTATCTCATGGGGAGTTTTGCAAGGGGAAGAGGACAGAGTGAACGCAAAGAACCCGCCGCGGACGCTCGCCTCTGTCGGGACATCCAGCAGCCCTGCAGCAGCCCGAAAAAGCATAAAGAAAAAGACCCGTTCGTCTGAACGGGTCTTTAGGTTTGTTGATTCGATCGAATAATCGATTAAGCTTCGAGAGCTCTGAGAGCTGCCTGTCTCTCTTCTTCTCTTTCCTGAAGTACCTTCTCATATTCTTCGTCAGTTAACTTGGTCATTGTGATTCCTGTGAATCCGAAGAAGATGGATACGCAAGGATTGAACCAGTTAAGGATAGCGAAAGGAATGTATGAGGAGTCTACCTGAAGGAAGGATCTCATTGTAGCACCGCAGGTGTTCCAAGGGAAGAAGTTGGATGTGATCGTACCGGAGTCTTCAAGACATCTTGAAAGGTTCTCGGGACGGAGTCTCATATCTTCGAATTTCTCCTTGAACATCTTACCGGGAAGTACGATTGCCAGATACTGGTCGCAGCATACAGCGTTTGTGATGATGCACATAAGCTCTGTAGCGAGTACCAGTCCGCCTCTGCCCTTAGCTACCTTAAGCAGTGCGTCTGCGATCTGAGCCATCATTCCGGTGGAGTCAACTACGCCGCCGAAGCACATTGCAAGGAGGATGATGGAAATTGTCCACATCATTCCCTGAATGGAGTTGGAATCAAGCAGTGCTGCCAGCTTCTGCATCATGAGGTCAGCATCTTCATCAACGGAACCAAGGGAGATACCATTGTTCATGGTTGTGAAGATAGCGTTCTTAAGATCAAGTCCCTGAGCATTCTCGATAGCCTCTCTGTTCCAGAAGAAGAAAGGAACACCGATGAGAGTACCAGCGATAAGAGCGGGGATAGCGGGCATCTTGGTAGCTACTGCTACGATTACGAATACAGGAGGGATCAGTGCAACGATGCTTACCTTGGATGAAGAGGTGATGAAGTCACTGATCTGCTGTACAGCGGACATATCTACTTCGTTGTTGGAAGCATGCATGAATCCCATGATAGCATATGCAACCAGTGCGACGATCAGGGAAACACCGGTGGTGTAGACCATGTGCTTGATGTGTCCGAACAGTGTAGCGCCTGCCATAGCAGGAGCAAGGTTGGTGGTATCAGAAAGCGGGGACATCTTGTCTCCGAAGTATGCTCCGGATACTACAGCACCTGCAGTCATAGCTGCGGGGAATCCAAGAGCTGTACCGATACCCATGATAGCTACTCCCATGGAACCTGCTGTGGACCAGGATGATCCGGTAGCAAGTGATACGATGGAGCAAAGGATAGCAGCGGTTACTAAGAAGATCTTAGGGCTGATAACCTTGATTCCATAGTACATCATGGAAGGAATGGTTCCTGCTGCCATCCAGGATGATACCATAGCACCTACGATGGCGAGGATGAGGATAGCCTGCATGGATCTGTTGATAGCGGACAGGATGCCCTGTTCCATGTAAGCCCATTTCCAGCCGTTCAGCATACCGATGATAGCGGCGAACGCTGCAGCGAGTAACAGTGCAACGTGCGGTTCTCCACCGTCGTCTACCTTAATAGACCAGTAGAGTAAGAAAATCATGACAGCCATTACAAGTAAAGTCTGCCAGAAGGGGATCTTTTTACCCATAATAAGTCCTCCTTAAATAAAATAAGAAAAGTTAAATAAAGATAAGTACGCTTTCGCGCATATATATTATAAGTCAAAAAAATATATATTGTCAATAAAATCACCGAATTATGGATTGTATTTTTTCACGTAATGTTCACTTTTTTCACTAAAAAACCATAGATTGTACCTGTATTAAAACATACGGTTTTTGGCGTTAGTAGAGTGAAGTGAAATCAAGATCCGGAAGGGAGTGTTTTGCGCTTTCATCCTATTATATATAATATAGGGGATCCTGCCCCGGGCGCCTCTTCCGGAGTGCAAAAAAGCCCTTTGAAAAAAGTTGTGAAAAAAGTGATTTTTGGGGGTTGACATTGGCGGACATTGGTGATATATTAAAAAAGCTGTCGAAAATGACAGCCAAGCGCCTGAAAAAACTTGTTAAAAAGTTAAAAAAGTGCTTGACAAGATAGCACTTCGGTGCTATCCTTGAATAGTTCCGCGTCATGCGGACCTGAACCTTGAAAACTTCATAGTGTAAGAATGATAGTAAGAGATCTTTGATCTCAAATCTATTTGAAACAATCAGCAGAATTG
>JAZQAY010000093.1:0-3937 GCA_045545455.1 Anaerovoracaceae bacterium
ACGATCCGACTTCGTGTTCCGCAAAGGATGCCAGAGGCCTGAGGTTGATGCCATAGCCAACTTCCAGCATGTCGAAGTTGTTATAGCTGATGTTCATTCTTAAGAGATTGGTGATGCAGGCCCAGTTTCCCGTGGCTGCACCCATCCATACCACGTCGTGGTTTCCCCACTGGAAGTCAACGTCATGGAAGTCCATGAGGAAGTCCATGATCCTGTCAGGATGGGATCCTCTGTCGAAGATGTCACCTATGATGTGGAGCTGGTCGATGGCCAGTCTCCAGATGGTCTCCGCGATCTCGATTATGAACTCCTCACCGGAACCGATCTCGATGATGGAGTTGATGATCTCGGAATAGTAGTGCATGCGGTTCTCTTCGTCATCCGCATGGAGGAGTTCGTCGATGGCATATCCCATGTACTTGGGAAGTCTTCTTCTGACACGGGAACGGCTGTACTTGGAAGATACGTCCTTCATTATCTCCACAAGCCTGTAGATGGAGGTGGCGCACCAGCCGTCAAAGTCCTCAAGGACAGCCTTCTTTCTGGCTATCTCGTGGGGTGCATCGTAAATAAGGGCTGCAAGTTCTTCTCTTTCCTTCTCGCTCAGGAGCTTGTCGAACCTCTCGTCTATCCTTCTCTTGATGGTGCCGGAACCGGACTTCAGCATGTGGATGAAGGCCTCGTCCTCACCGTGAAGGTCTGAAAGGAAATACTCTGTTCCCTTGGGAAGAGCGAGAATCGCTCTTAAGTTTACTAATTCAGCTTTTGCTGCTTTCTGGTTAGGAAAATCCTTTGCCAGTCTGGTCAAATATTTAAGATCTGCCACTTTTTTTCTCCCTTTACTCCTCAGTTTTAGATTTCTTATCGCCCGGGACCCTGCCCGGAGCATGGAAGCTGATATGCTGTCAGCTTATGATTCTTTATGCCTTATTCCTCGCGCACTATATCCGCTCCGAGCTTGGTGAACTTCTCGATGAAGTTCTCATAACCGCGCTCGATATGATAGATCTCTGATATCTCGGTGGTTCCCTCAGCTACGAGTCCCGCCAGCACCATGGCTGCTCCCGCTCTTAAGTCGGTGGCCATTACCTGGCTTCCTCTCAGTCTGGAGTTGCCTTTCACGATGGCCTTGTTTCCCGCGGTCTCGATGGATGCTCCCATCTTGTTCAGCTGGGACACGTGCATGAAGCGGTTCTCGAATACGGTCTCGATGACCGTGCTCTTGCCGTCACAGATCGTGAGGAAAGCCATGAAAGGGCTCTGCATGTCCGTGGGGAATCCCGGATAAGGAAGGGTCTTGATGTCTGTGGATGAAAGAGGGCCCAGGTCAGCTCTCACTATGATGTCGTCGTCTCCGGCTTCGATCCTGACTCCGCACTCTCTCAGCTTGGCGATGACGGGCTTCACGTGGTCGGGAACTGCGTTCATTATGTGAACTGCACCCTTGGTGATGGCCGCTGCCAGCATGAAGGTGCCGGTCTCGATCCTGTCGGGGATGACGGTATGCCTTACCGATTTGAGGGTCTTGACACCCTCGATCCTGATGGTGTCGGTTCCTGCTCCTCTTATCTTGGCTCCCATTTTGTTAAGGAAGTTGGCCAGGTCTACTATCTCCGGCTCTTCCGCGGCATTTTCTATATATGTGGTTCCCTCAGCAAGCACTGCCGCCATTATGATGTTCTCTGTGGCTCCTACGGAAGGGAAGTCGAGGTACATGCGGTCTCCGATGAGTCCCTGGGGTCCGGCTACGGCTTCGACGTAGGCGTAGGGTCCCTCTTCATGGATGCTGACTTCAGCTCCGAGTGCTTTGAATCCCTTTAAGTGAAGGTCGATGGGACGGGCTCCGATGGCGCAGCCTCCCGGAAGGGGGATCCTGGCGATTCCCTTTCTTCCCAGCATGGGTCCCATGACCAGGAAGGATGCCCTCATCTTATTCACGAGATCGTAGGGTGCCTCTGTAGTCTTAAGATCCTCGGTCTTAATGTGGAATTCACCGGGCTCTGTCTCCTCGATATGGGATCCGAGAGCTTCCAGTATCTCCTTCATCACCTGTACGTCTCTTAAATGAGGGACCGATCTTATGACGCATTCCTCTTCATTGAGAAGGGTTGCGGCCATCAGAGGCAGCACTGCGTTCTTGGCGCCTGAGATCGTGACCTCTCCTTTTAAGGGTCCTGATTGTTTAACTATATATTTTGCCATTTAAAATACTCCTGATTATTTAGTCTTTTTTGCTTTTTTGCCTTCCTTCTTAGGCGCGGAAGCATCCGCTGAGACTTTGGCCTTTCTGGAACCGGCGGCCTTGGCCACTCCGATTATGCTGGTAGTGGCGCCCACTACGCTTGAAACGTTCCTGATCACGCCCTTGTTGGCCTTGAGTCCGCTTACCACAGCAGAGACGGAATCGCTCATTCCGTTCACGGTCTTGTCGGCCTTGGCTGTAAGTTCGCTGGCAGTCCCGGTGATCTCCTTGACGTCAGTGAGAACGGGATCGAGTTTCTTAAGAGTGTCGAGAAGTTTGGCCAGCACAAGGCAAAGATATACCAATGCGGCTATGGCTGCTATCACGAGTATGGGCAAAAGTATGGTCTGCCATGTTAAAGTCACTGTCATAAATACGCCTCCTTAAGTTCTTCTGTAAATCCGCCGTCCTTTTCGTGTACCGAAATGGGCGACATAACCTGAAGGTCCACGCCTCCGTTTTTTATCATATGTATCAAAAATATATTTGCCGGTTCGCCCATTCTCGGAAGCACGGGCTTCACTGTCTTGGGTTCCATGCGGTGTTTCCTTCCGTGCACGAAGATATCCACGATCCTTGAGGGCCTGTGGACCATGAAAAGCTCTCCGTGATCCTTCAGCAGTTCCGAAGCCAGCCTGATGAAGTCTTCCAGGTTCGCAGTGGTCTCGTGCCTGGCTATCATCTTAGCCGTGTTCTCGGATTTCAGTCCGCCCCTTTCGGGCATATACGGAGGGTTGCAGACCACCATATCATAGCTCCCTTTAAGTTCAGGACTGATCGTCAAAAGATCGTTGATATCGCAGTTTATGAACTCGAGCCTGTCTGTCAGATCGTTCAGTTCCGCGGATCTCACGGCTCTGTCATATGAAGCCTTCTGTACCTCCACTCCGGCGATCATCCCCGCCTCGGTCTTATGACTGAGTATCAGAGGAATTATGCCGGAACCTGTTCCGAGGTCTATTATCCTGGTTTCCTTCCTGATGGTTCTGGCCCTCTTGGCCGCAAAATCAGAAAGCACCACAGCGTCGACGCCATAGCAAAACTCTTCCGGATCCTGTATTATCTTTACAGTCCCGAAGCCTGTAGCGTCGATTCGTTCATTGTCTTTTATAACCGGCATGTTGGTACCTTATCAGCACGTCAGTCCTGGATGAGTTTTTCCAGTTCCTTCAGTTCTTCGGCGTTCACGCCCTGGAAGATGTCTTCCTGTCTCTTCTTTCCGCGACGCTCGAACCTTCTGATTTCTTCTTTCTTGAATGTGTAAATGTCTGAACTGAGTTTGTCTTCCGTGTCAGCGCTCTGCTTGTTATCCTCAACAAAGAGTCTGACCTTCACCTTTCCCTCAAGCACAGAGGTATCGACTACCTTGGCCATGCCGTCGGGGGTCTTCACCTTCTCGCCTACGTCGGGAAGGCCTTTTCGCATCTCGTTATATATATCGTTCTCGTACTTCAGGCAGCACATGAGCCTGCCGCAGATACCGGATATCTTGGTGGGGTTCAGGCTCAGGTTCTGGACCTTCGCCATCTTGATGGACACGGGCTCGAAATCCGTGAGCCAGCTGTGGCAGCAGAGCGGTCTTCCGCAGGAGCCGATGCCTCCCAGCATCTTGGCTTCGTCTCTGACTCCTATCTGCCTCAGCTCTATCCTCATCCTGAAGACGGCCGCCAGGTCCTTTACCAGCTCTCTGAAGTC
>JAZQAY010000094.1:0-33927 GCA_045545455.1 Anaerovoracaceae bacterium
TTCATACAATTAAAAAAGAATTCGGTCATAAAATCAATCGCATTTTTTTACGACTGAATATTTGATTAGTTTCAATCGTATTTATTAATATGGGTTAATATTAATATGTACCTTATTAATCAGTATATGATATAATAATCACGAAGGTATTATAGGGAGTAAAGTCATTGTTTATAATCAATCTGATTCAAACTGTATATGATGCCGTAACGGATATTTTTAATGAATATCTGCCTATGATGAAGAGCCTTGCGTATTCCCTGCTTAAAGATTACCAGCTTTCTGAGGATGCCGCACAAGAGGCTCTTATTAGATTGTCTAAAAATGTTGATAAGATAGATAATATCAATTCCAACGCCAGCAAAAATTATATCTATACGGTCACTAAGAACGAGGCACTGAAACTGCTTAAAGAAAAAAATAACAGAAAGGATCATGAAACAGATGTCCAATTCTATGATGAATATGGATTTAATAATGTAGAAGGTGCCTTGGATATTGAGGCATTTTGTGATAAATATGGCTTTAGCTTGGAAATATCGGAGATACTGCAAAGTCTTAGTGAAACCGATAAAGACATTATTATATATAAATATGGAGCTGGATATACGTTAAAAGAAATAGCAATACTTATGGACCTGGATCGTGAGCTAGTATATAAAAGACATCAAAGAGCATTGGAAAAATTAAGAACAGTCCTGGAGGCCAACAATGAGAAGTAATAAAGAAGCGAAGAAGATACTTAAGGCCTTCGGTAAAGAGGCATATAAAGAGCGCATTAAGTATGTGGATTCATTTATGCCGGAGAAGATATTGTTTATAAGGTCTATCAGTTACAGGCATACATTCAGGAGAGTAGTTACTATAGCTTTATTGGTGATCCTGATAATGGTGTTGGCAATTTCTGCATACGCTGGAGTGATACACTATTTTAATTATACGAAGATAGTACATGCCGATAATGACGAGTATATTTTCAATAATGAATATATAAATAAAATCAATAAGACAGACTATTTTATACCCACTTACGTTCCAGCGGGATATAGTCGTTCAAATGAATATTCTGATGAAAAAGGTGACCAAAAGACCCTTGTATATGAAGGAAAAAACAATGAAAGTCTGGTAATAAAACAAAGTTTGAATCGATTTGGGTTCCACATAGATAACGAAAGATCTGAAAGTAAAACAGTTATAATATGTGATATGGAAGTAATTATATATGACTTCTCGGATGAGATAATGGCTGTTTTCCAATATAACAATAACTGGATCACTATTGCGGGCAAAATTGACGAGACAGAGGTAGAAAAAATAATAATTGGAATGAATATACCTGATTAAATATGTTTCCGGCGATATTAGGCCTCTGTGGAGATTTCCATAGAGGTTTTATACTGCAAAAAATTTTTAGTTGGAATGTGTCCAATTTTTTAAATAAAACAGATTTATATATTTAGAGGATAAATATATAGAAAGGATGGGAAATAACATGAAAAAGTCGATATTTATAATATGTATAATTATGGCCCTGATTTTTAGCACATGCTTAGCGTTTGCGGCAGATTTTGAAGAACCGATAGAAGAGGAAAATATATCTGAGTATGTTGATACTAATAGTGCGGATTCTTACCTAAGCATTTCCGGAAGCAGGGCAACTTGTACTACAACGGTTATAACCAGAAGTTCATCTACGGTTAATAAAATGGTTGTAACAGTTTACTATTATAAATCCAGTGGAACATATATAGGATCCAACACTGTTACAGTTAATAATTCTGGAACATATTTTTCAGGATCAACATCCAAGACACTTAGCTCTCATGGAGCATATTATGCGGAAGCGTATGTGAAGCTGTATCATAATTCGCAACTTATAGAATCATTTACACTTGTAACGGGTAACGCTACATACTAAAGAAGAGCAATATTAAAGGATTATAGTTATAATAAAAAATGAGTTTATCTGGGTTGAAAAAACCATTATTCAACCCGGATAACTTTTGAAAAAAGAAGAACTTTATATAATCGTTACTTATTATGAAATTAGTATCAGGATAACATATAGAAAAGTTTTGTGTCTATATTTTTGAAGGGAAAGGTAAGTACAATGAAGTTCAGAATATTGAAAAAGGGAGTGTCCTCGCTGCTTGCAATACTCCTTGCATTTGAGCTGATACCTGTTCAGGCATATGCTACAGATTCTTCTTATGATCAAACTGAAGAAACTGCGGTATACGATTGCCCGGATGGGTATTTTTCTTTTGATGAAAACGATGCTGTTGTATCAGACAAACCTTCACTTACCGAAGAGATAACCGATCGGCGTGATGAGTTCCAGAAAGAATTCATGATGGAGAATGGAATGCGCCTCGCAGCCATATACCCCATGGCAGTACACTTCGAAAGAGAAGGCAAATGGGAGGAGATAGATAACACCCTGCATTCTGACAATTTTGAAGAAGAAAAGGTATTCCGAAACAAGAATGGCATCTGGAACGTATATCTTCCGACAGAGATCGGTGAGAACCGAGATATCATCCTTGAACATAACGGACACAGACTGAGTTTCGGGTTTTTAGGGGAACTGGGAAAGGAAGCATATAAAGAAACATCTGTAGATGAGGTGGAATCTGTAGAAACAGTTGAGGATGAGACGGAAGTGACGGAGCCTCCTAATGAAACTGCAGAAGACAATGATGAACAGGAACAAACCATCGAAGCTGAAGAAGCAGCTCCATCTGATGGCGAAGATGCCTCGGCTCTTAATGAAGATACTGAAATAACCGCAGAGACCACAGATGAAGTTTCCAATGAAGAAGCTATTACAACTGATGAAGCACCTTTAGAGGATGTGACGGAAGTACCGACAGCTGAGAATACTGATGAAGAAACGGGAAAGACTTCGGATGCAGCGGACGAAGTACTCCCTGATGAAAAAGTCATAAGTGCAAACTATGGATATGAGATCAACCCAGTCAAGACATCCAAAGGCACACTGCTCGAGAGCGAAATAAAGGACACGCTGAATCACGGATCTCTTGAAGAAGATATATTGTCAAGGATATCATCAGGCATAAGATATGATGGTGTATTCGAAGGAACAGACTTAAAGTATGAGCTTATCTCCAATCAGTTGAAGGAAACAGTGATCATCAATAGTTTCAGGGATGATCTGACGGGATACCGGTATGCCATCAAAACAAAGGATCTGGTCCTTAAGGCTGAAGAGAACGGTATGATCATCGCATATCCAGAAGATGGAAGTGAACCTGCCTTCTACCTTCCTGCTCCGTTTTTGTATGACTCAGAGCATAGGATGAACCGTGATATAAAAACAGAACTGGAAGAAACGGAAGATGGATATACTCTCACATATATTCTTCCAAAAGAGTGGCTTTCAGATCCTGAAACCAAGTATCCGGTATCATTGGATCCTGTCATACAGCCTGTATCCAGTACATATACGATACAAGACCAAAGCGTAAGCGAGTTCCATAACCTTGACTATACTTGGTGCTGTGTTGAAGCAGGATATTTTCCGCCATCGTCAGGAGGAGGCGGAAGAGAGCGTATATTCATGAAGTTCCAGAATATCCCAAATCTGGCTGCGGCAGATGTGGTAGTCAGTGCGTCGGTCAGCATGTATAAACCCTATGATAGGCCGACTGTCACTATGGAAGCACATCAGGTAAACGCCACATGGGATTCAACTACGATCACATGGTCTAATATGCCATCTACCAACCCATTGATAGAGGATTATGCTGTGACACATGATCCCGGATGGTATACATGGGACATAACGAACATTGCTCAGAACTGGTATGCCAATAATCTTAACAGCGGTGTCATGTTCAAAGTGCCGGACAGCATTGAGAACGGAGGCAGTCAGGTATTTGATCAGTACTATTCATCTGACTACAGTCCATCTTATGCACCAATATTAAAGATCGCATATGTCAATAATTGCGGTATAGAAAATACCTGGGACTACGTTGAGACTTCTGCGGGAAGAGCAGGAACAGGTTATGTGAATGCATATACCGGGAATTTAGTATGGATAAATCAGGGCCTTGGATTCTCCGGGACCAGGATGCCTGTATCTATTCAACACATATATAATGCAAATGACTACAATAACAATTCCTTCGGTTTAGGTTATGGATGGAGAACTAACTACAATCAGCTGGTATATCAATGGTCTGTGAATTCCAACTATTATGTCTGGGAAGACTCAGACGGTACAAGACAATATTTCCTGTATAAATCATCGGGAGTTTATGAAAATGAGCTTGACAGCACATTGAAACTGACTACCACAGGAAGCGGGACAACTAAGTACTGCATAACTGACAGCAAAAACAACAAAAGCTATTTCGATACTTACGGCAGGCTAACCAAGATATCAAACAATCAGCAGACGGTCTCAAATATCACAGTAACTTATTCAGGCACATCTAAATACATAACATATGTTACTGATGGAGCAGGAAGAAAGTATCAGTTTTCATATAACGGTACGGCCCTTCAGAAGATAAACTTTTTGGGAACCGGATCGACTGCGCTTGACTATATTGAGTATACACAATATTTTAATGAACTCTGGAGTGTGAAATATTCAGATGCCAAGATCGTGTACTTCAGTTATGGGATGAACCATCTGCTTTCAGGAGTATCAGATGTAGATAATTCCGGCGCTATACTTACATATACAAGAAGAGAAACAGGGGTCCCAAACAGGATAGCAGGGGTTTTCCAGCAAGGTACGGACTATTCTGTAGGGAATTTTATCAGATTCACATATACAAAGAATCAGACTGTCCTGAAAGACAACCATGACAATATAAGGATACTGCAGTTCAATAACTGGGGAAGTACGACCTGCGTAATGAATGATATGGGGCAGGCAGTTGCTTCCAGATACGTCAATTCCAACTCCGGCGCTACAGATACCCGAAAGACCGGATCACAGCTGTCACTGACATCAAAGCTTCAGGACACAGTCACAAATCTGATGATAAACGGAAGCTTTGAATATGGGACGTATTATTGGTACGATACACCGTTGAGCACTGGAGAAGGGGTAATCGATGTAGTCAACACCCCATATTTAGGCGAGAAGTCACTCAGCCTTACACAGACAGGGACGGGTACACCGGGGACATTGATTCTCAGAAATACGGACAGCGTAAGCAGAGCGGCGGTGCCGGGAGAAGTATACACTCTGTCAGCATATATAAAGGTCACTGATATCACTCCAGGCGGGGGCGGAGCATTCGTGTGCGTGGAGTCATATGATAACTACAGTATTTTAGCAAAAAGTGAGGTCATAACAGAGCAAACGGATGACTGGACACGGGTGGAAGCGACAATGGTCATGCCGGATGATCTGACAGATCAAAATGTGAAGATTTGCCTCCACATGGATTCCTTTGGGACGGCTCTATTTGACTGCGTTCAGTTTGAGAAGTCAGCTACTGCCGGCAGATTTAACCTGCTGGATAATTCTACATTCAGTTTTCCGTTGAATACATCAACGGAGGCGACATACTGGTCAAGAGGAGACAGCAGCGCATCATCCACTGAGATGAGATACTTTATGACAGAAAACGCGCAAACGTTGGGAAGCGATGCAATCAGGATAGTTGGCTCACCTACTTCGGCCAAATCATTTTATCAGAATGTGCATCAGTCTGGAGCGGCAGGAGATGTATATACATTCGGAGGATGGGCAAAGGCAGACTCTGTTCCTCTGAAAGACAGCAGGCGTTTCAATATACTAGTCAGATTCAATAACACAGATGGTACTACAACGGATGCTGTTGCCAAATTCAACCCATGGGTGGGGAACGGGAATGACTGGCAGTATGCTGCAGGAAGAGCGATAGCTGATAAAGACTATTCATCCATGCGTGTCTTCCTGATGTACAACTACAATGCCAATACCGCTTACTTCGACGGGATACAGCTCTTCAAAGAAGAATTCGGTGAGAGCTATACCTATGACAGTGACGGTAATATCACAAGCGTGAAGGATCTCCACCAGAAGACCACCCAGTATCAGTATGCCAATAACAACCTGACGAAGATCATACATCCCAATAACGTACAGGAAACATATACATACGATAATTATCATAACGTTTTGACAGCCACAACTCCAGAAGGGGTCCTGACGTCCTTTACTTATGACGCATATGGCAATAACACGGGGGTGAACCAGGGAAGCGGCACTAAGAAGGTAAAAGTCAGCGCTTCTTACTCAGCCGATGGGAATCAGCTCACATCTCTGACGGATCCGGATGGAAATACGACAAACTATGGCTATAACACACAGACAGGGACTTTGGATTGGGTCAGGGAGCCCGGAGAGTCAGACAGTACAAGAACCAACTATACGTATGATGCCATTCACCGGCTTACGGGTGCATCAAGAGTAGGGGATCAGGTCAGCTATGCATATAACGGAAGTGATCTCCTGAGCGGCATAACATCACCGTCAGGAACGATTTACGGGTATGCATATGATGCTCTGTGTCAACTTACAGGGATCTCCATCGGGGCCAATAGCATCGTGACCAATTCCTATGATAGCACTACGCATTATCTGAGCTCCAGCGTTTTCGGTAACGGTGACAGTGTATCTTACACATATGACAGTTTCGGAAGGATAAAGACCGCTGCGTATGAAGATAACACTTCGATATATTACGACTACAACACAGAAGGTGATGTGGGACTTGTGAGATACGGAGATGAGACCACAAGGTACTACTATGATTTCCAGGGGGAGATAAGAGGCATAGACATCAAAGACGGAAGTGATCTTAATTCCGTTCGCTGGACTTATGACACTAAAAACAATCTGACCAAGACTGTGCATAAGCTTAATGGCACAGAATATTCAACGGATTACACATACGATAACGATAACCGTGTGACCTCACAAGCAGAGGGAAATATCGGTACTGAGTATACATACAGTGACTTCAATGCAATAAGTGAGATCCAGAGCAAGAATGGAAGCGCTACAGTAGTCGATTCACAGATCGATTATCTTGAGCCTGACAGCAGTTCAGTATCATACAAGATAAGCAAATGGAAGAACATATACGGTAATCAGAACACAGAATACAGCTATACCTTCGATGTGAGAGGAAACATCATATCCATATCCGACGGTACCAATACTTCATCATACGTTTATGATTCTAGGGATCAGCTGGTAAGGGAGAACAATCAGGCTGCCGGAAAGACATGGACCTATACCTATGATAACGGCGGGAACATGACCTCAAAGAAGGAATATTCGTATACCACCGGGACTTTAGGAACACCAGTATCAACGAAGAACTATACATATGGAGATACAGCATGGCCTGATAAACTTACTGCATTCAATGGAAATACCATTAGTTATGACGGCATGGGGAATCTGACAGGTGACGGAGAATGGACTTACAGCTGGCAGCATGGCTCTCAACTAAGTGGTATGACTAAGACAGGAACAGATATATCCTATGAATACAATTATGAAGGCCTCAGGACAGCTAAGACAGTAAACGGAATAACCACGAAGTACTTCTATACAGGTGACAGCCTTACAGACATCATTAAGGGTAATAACAGCATGCACTTCACCTATGATGCGGTAGGGCCATCATCTGTGACATATAATGGCACGACATACTACTACTTAAGAAATGCTCAGGAAGACATAGTTGGGATAGTTGATTCAAGCGGAGCGCTTGTAGTATCATATACCTATGATGCATGGGGTGAGCCGTTAGCTATATCTGGGAATTTAGCTTCAACTTTAGGCGCAGATAATCCATTCAGGTACAGAGGATATATCTACGATGAAGAGACAGAAATATATTATCTGAACTCAAGATACTATGATCCTGAGACTTGCAGGTTTATATCAGCAGATTCGCTTGCAGTACCTACAATATCACCAGAGAAGACCAACTGGGATAAGAATATTTATGCTTATTGTGATAATAACCCGGTATCAAGAAAAGATGATGGTGGGGAATGTTGGCTACTGATTGGTGCTGTGGTTGGAGCGGCTTCTCAATTTATATATGATGTTGGTAGTAATATTATAGCGGGAAATCCAATTACAGAATTCAGTATGAGCAATTGGGCTGACTATGCCACAGCTACATTAAGTGGAATGCTTGCAGCAAGTGGTGTGGGGTTAGCAGGTTCTATTTTCGGAAACGCAGGTCTTGGAGCCTTAAATTATCTGGCAAACTGTGAAATTGACGGTGAAAAGAGTACTGGCAAGGGACTGTTGATTTCTACTGCAATTGGAGGTGTTATGGGAGCAATAGGTGGAAAGGGAGTAAACGGTGCTGAACTTAGAAAAGTATACAGCCATGCTGCTGATAAGTTGACAAGGGCAGTATCTACAAAAAAAATAGTACAATATACTGCTAAAATTGCATACGTTAAAGAAAAAACGACTACTGCAATTGTAAATACATTAAGCATTGGGATTATTAATAAGTATATTAATAAAAGGACTAAAGCAAGGATAAAAGGGTATGTAAAATGAGTAACAAGAGATGGGATAATGATGCGAGGGCAAGTAGGAGAAATGTTTCTAACCTTATGATGTATACTTGGCTAATGAGATTATCAGGTATATTTTTAGGCATAAACTTTCTTTTGGTTTCACATACCGATACAATGTGTATTATCTGTGCGATCATATCTATGCTTCTCGGTTTTATAAAAACCAATTTTAAAGATAAAAAATATAGGGATAAAAGCACAACTATAGCCTTTGTTTGTGGTTGCTTTCTATTGTCTTTATTAATGTACTATATTTCATCACAAATTATAGTACTTTATGCGATAGGAATAGAATTGGTTCTGGCATTAATATGTGTACTCTTTACAAAAGGTAAATGAGTAGTAGTTTTATAAACTAAGAATATAAAATTGTCAAATTAAAGGGTGTATCATGAATAGTTTGATAAAGAAAATAAAATATGAATTCAGGGAACCAATTCCTAAATTTGGAGCTATTATTCTTATTGTTGGTGGTCTGATAATGGGGACTGTTTTTATTTTTGGTATGTACTATTGGGAGGGATCAGTACCAAAAGGCGAAGCCATATTCGTAAAAGCAACGTATGCGTCTTACACAGAAGAGTATATGGGACGTAGTAATTATTTTGAATTATATTTTGAGGATCATAAGCGATTAGATATCCGTACAGTTTGCTGCAGTGATGAGGTTAGTCAATCCGTGTATTCGTTAAAACCAGGGACGATTCTTAATCTTTACATACACCCAAGAAGCAATGCGATATTAGAATTGATTGATAACGGAAATGTCATAATAGAATATGATGAAGCCATTAAAAAACTATCATCTAATGTAAAAGCTTTCAGGGTATTTGGCTTGATTCTTTATTCCTGGGCTGTGCTTGGTATTATAAAAATAATAAGGAAAGAGACAATATAACAATAATATCTCAGGTATAAAATCAAGTTTACAAAAGTGTAATCAAGGTGTAATCAAAAAATACGCTGTTTTATTTCCAGTTACACTTAAAAAATCAGACTTGCAGAAAATGCAAAACCCCTTGAAAATCAAGGGCTTACAATGAAAAAAGGAAGTGCATTTACACTTCCTTGATTGGTGGAGCGTAGGGGGATCGAACCCCTGGCCTCAAGATTGCGAACCTTGCGCTCTCCCAGCTGAGCTAACGCCCCGCGCCACCGATATTTTAACCGACTGTATAAGACAAAAAATTAAAAATGGTCGGAGTGGCAGGATTTGAACCTGTGGCCACTTCGTCCCTAACGAAGTGCTCTACCAAGCTGAGCTACACCCCGACGCGTGTTATACTATAACACATTGCATTTTAAATTTCAAGCATTTTTTACAGGAATTGCAAAAAACATATCAAAGATGTCCGACCATCACTCATCCTTCCTGGATGCCAGATAGTAGGGAAGGGCTACGAAGATCACTCCGCCGATAACGTTTCCGATGGTAACGAAGAGCAGATTCCAGAAGTATCCTCCGATCGTCACTGCCTGACCTGAGGGCTCCATGAGAGCCACTGCCATCAGGGTCATATTGGCGATGCTGTGCTCAAATCCCGTGGTGATGAACGCGAAGAGACACCAGAAAATCATGATGAGTTTGCCTGCGTCCGACGTGGCGCGGCCTGCGCTCCATACAGCCAGGCACACCAGGAAGTTACAGAGCACCCCGCGCATGATGAGAGGGACCGCCCCGAGGGACATCTTGGTATATGCGGCGGATGCCATGAATTCGCCTACAGCTCCCGTACCGAGTCCCGTGAAGTGATAGAGGACTGCCAGCACCAGAGCGCCGAAGAGATTTCCGATCCAGCAGATCACCCAGAGCTTCACAGCTTCACCCCAGCTTACCTTCTTATCCATAGCTCCCATGGCCATCACCATGTTGTTTCCGGTGAAGAGCTCGGCTCCCGCCATGACCACAAGACTCAGAGCCACTCCGAAGCAGAGTCCCATGACGAACTTGGTGTAAGGGGCACCGTTGAGCTGGCCGCCCACGGTGAAGGCGAGAAGCACGCCCACTCCGATATATGCTCCTGCCAGCATGGAAAGGATGAAATACCCAAAGGGGTCCTTATTCAGCATATTCAGTTTGGAAACGGAACCGTCTGCGGTCCTTGTAACGTCAGGCTTGAACATTTGTAAACTCCGTAACTATCTTCATTCAGGTTTAGCAAATTATACCATACAGAAGCCCTCGGCACAACATGAGATTTCGCTGAATTCCCTTGACATTCAAGGGCTCTGGTGTTAGTATGCTTATGATAAACAGAAATTACAGTCTAATGCTCTTCCGGACGGCCGGAAAAACGCGAACAGAATTCCAATCAATCGCATATCCGGACGGCCGGACTTTTATTACCCAAATTTAAAAAGAAAAGGAGCAAGAGACTTATGAAAAAATTTTTAGTAGTAGTCTTATCACTTGTCATGGTCTTCACTTTGGCAGCCTGCGGAGGCGGCTCAGGTGAGACCGAGATCAACATCAATCCCGAACCCAACGGGGAACCCGTTCAGGGCGGCGAGATCGTAATGGGCGTTACAGCCGACCTCGATTCCAGCCTTGACCCCCACGTATCTTCATCCTCAGCCAGCACCAGAGAAGTCCTCTTCAATGTTTACGAGGGTCTGGTAAAGCCCGATGCAGAGGGAAATCTCAATCCTGCCATCGCAGAAACATTCTCAGTAAACGAAACAGCAGATGAATATACCTTTACGCTGAGACAGGGCGTCAAGTTCCACAACGGAGCAGACGTTACCATGGATGACGTAGTATGGTCACTTTCAAGGGCAGCCGGCCTCGAGACAGGCGAGCCTCTGGTTTCCGACGTTGCAAACATCGCATCAGTCACCGCAAAGGATGACAAGACCGTAGTTATCGGCCTTAAGGCACCCGACACCGAGTTCCTTGCTCACATCACCACAGCCATCATCCCCAAGGATTCTGATCCTTCAACAACACCTATCGGAACAGGCCCTTACATGCTGACCGACAGAAAGGTGCAGGAAAGCATCACATTCGAAAGATTCGCTGATTACTGGGGAGAAGCACCTTACCTCGATAAGGTCACCCTTAAGGTCATCGACAACGCTGAGACTCTCGTAATGAGCCTTAAGTCCGGAGCTATCGACATGGCTGCACACCTCGTATTCAGCCAGGTCAAGGAAGTTCCCGACCTCAACATCTATGAGGGAGCATCCAACGCAGTTCAGGGACTCTACCTCAACCACAGCGTAGCACCTCTCGACGATCTGAAGGTAAGACAGGCGCTTTCATACGCAATCGACAAGCAGGCCATCCTCGACCTCGCATTCGACGGACACGGCGCACTTGTCGGATCCAGCATGTTCCCCGCCTTAAAGAAGTATTTCATGGACGATCTCACGAACTACTATGAGTATGATCCCGCCAAGGCACAGGAACTCCTTAAGGAAGCAGGATATGAGAACGGTTTCGATCTGGAGATCACCGTTCCTTCCAACATGCAGCAGCACGTAGACACTGCTCAAGTCATCGTAGAACAGCTCCAGGCAGTAGGTGTAAACGCCACCATCAACCAGGTCGAATGGGCTACATGGCTCGAAGAGACATACAAGGGAAGAAAATTCCAGTCCACCATCGTAAGCTTCGATGCTCACGGAGTAGCAGCTTCCGACATGCTTGCCAGATTCCAGACAGGAAACGGCAAGAACTTCATCAACTATGCAAACCCTGCATATGACGAAGCGTATACTGCAGCAGTTTCCACAACTGACGATGCAGCTCAGACAGAAGCTTTCAAGCAGTGCGAGGAGATCCTCACAGCAGATGCAGCAAACGTCTACATTCAGGACGTAGCATCCTTCGTAGCGATGGGAAGCGATTTCTACGGCTATGAATTCTACCCGCTTTATGTAATAGACTTCTCAAAGATATTCAAAACCGCAGAATAATAAATGAAATATGTTTTAAAGAAGACAGGGATATTGATAGTCACTCTGATATTGATATCCCTGCTGGCATTTCTTGCCTTCCAGATAATACCGGGAGATCCGGTAACAAAAATACTGGGCACGGACTATACCCCTCAGAGAGCCGCTGAACTTAGAGAGCAGCTCGGCCTGAACGGAAACATCATCGAGAGATATCTCCGCTGGCTGAAGGGGCTTCTGACCGGCGACCCGGGCATAAGCTACAGCTATTTCATGCCTGTAAAGGACGTTCTTAAGGGAAAGGTCGCTTTAACTGCGACCCTCTCTCTTTTGTCGTGGATAATAGTGACTCTGATCAGCATCCCTCTCGGGATCATCATGGTCAGATACCAGAACGAGACCTTCAGGAGGATCAGCGTAGCTTTGAATCAGATATTCATGGCGATCCCGCCGTTCTTCTTAGGTATGCTTCTGGCATATCTTTTTGGCTTGGTGCTGAAACTGTTCACGCCCGGCGTTTACGTTCCCCTGAGCCAGGATTTCGGAAAGGGGCTCGTGTATCTTTTGTTCCCGGCTCTCGCCATCTCGCTTCCCAAGGCTGCCAAGGTTGCCAAGCTCCTTCACGCCTCCATCCAGGACGAGATGAACAAGGACTACGTGAGAACGGCATACAGCCGCGGGAACACCAGATGGAAGGTCATAAGGACTCACGTCTTGAGGAATGCGCTTCTTCCTACCATCACGTATATAGCGATGACCCTTGCTGACATAGTTGCCGGATCCATCGTGGTGGAGCAGGTATTCGCCCTTCCGGGTCTCGGGAGGCTTCTGATCACCAGTATCGGAAACCGCGACTTCCCGGTTGCCGAGTGCATAGTGGTCATCATAGCTTTTGTTGTAGTATTTATGAATTATCTGGCGGATATCGTGACCCAGTACGTCGATCCGCGCGTGAGACTGGGGTGATAAGATGATCAAAGGCACGAATTCACATTTCAAGATCGGCGCGGTCATCACCATCGTCATGCTGGTCATCATAATAGTGGGCATGTTCTGGACGCCCTATGATCCGAATCAGATGAGCGGTTCGGAAAAGATGCAGGGACCGAGCCTCCACCACATATTCGGTACGGATAACTTCGGAAGAGATATCTTTTCCAGAGTAGTGCAGGGGGCGGGAGCCACCTTCATGATCGCCTTTGCGACTGTCGCGATAGGTCTCGTGGTCGGCATCCTGATCGGACTTTTCACCGGATACTTCGGAGGATGGCTCGATGAGATACTGATGCGTATAAATGACAGTATCATGGCCTTCCCGAGTATTTTATTGGCCCTGGTCCTGATAGCCATTCTGGGCGGCGGCAAGTACAATATCATCATCGCTTTAGGCATCCTTTTCATACCCAGCTTCGCAAGGCTGGTCCGCTCTGAAGTGGCCCGCCAGAAGAGCATGGATTACGTAAAGAACGCCAAGCTCATGGGCGTAGGCACCATGAGACTGCTATTCGTACATATTTTGCCGAACATCGTTCCGGTGCTCTTATCGGCCATCGCCATCGGCTTCAATAACGCCGTTCTCGCAGAGGCTTCCATGAGCTTCCTGGGAGTAGGCGTCCAGCCTCCTGATCCGAGTCTGGGCAGGATGCTTAACGAAGCTCAGACTTATCTCATGAGCGCACCCTGGTACGCCATGTCAACAGGTATAGCCATCGTCCTTCTGGTTCTCGGCTTCGGTCTCATCGGAGAAGGTCTGGGAGGTGAGAGAAATGGCTGATGTAAAGAAAAAATACGATCCGAGAAAGGTCATGCTGGACGTCCATGGGCTGAAAGTAACCTTCAAGTCCACCGGAAAGGAAGCGGTAAGAGGCATAGACTTCTTCATGAAGAACGGTCAGCGTGTGGGCCTGGTAGGAGAATCCGGATCAGGCAAGACCGTAACCGCCATGGCCATCTCCGGACTGATAGAAAGATACAACGTGGATATCGAGGGAGAGATCCTCTTTAACGGAAAAGATCTCAGGACCTGCTCGAGAGACGAACTCAGACGCATCCAGGGAAGAGGAATCGGCGTGGTGTTCCAGGAACCCATGACAAGCCTTAACCCCCTCATGAAGATAGGGCAGCAGATCGAAGAGACCCTGGTGCTCCACACCAAGAAGAACAAAGAAGAAAGACGCGCTCTGGTTCTGGAAGCCATGGAAAAAGTAGGCCTTCCCGAACCCGAAGTGACCTATGATAAATATCCTCATCAGCTGTCCGGCGGACAGAGGCAGAGAGCAATGATCGCATCGGCCTTCGTTGTAGTCCCTCAGCTTCTGATCTGCGACGAGCCCACCACAGCGCTGGATGTACGCGTCCAGGCTCAGATACTTAAGCTCCTGAGGAGCCTGAGTGAGGAGTACGGCGTGGGAATCCTTCTCATCAGCCATGACTTAAGAGTAATCAGGCAACTCTGCGACAGGGTAGCCGTAATGTACAAAGGGGAGATCGTGGAGGCAGGCCCCACTGAGAGGATCTTCGAGAACCCTCAGCACGAATACACGAAGCAGCTTATCTCAGCGATACCCAGCCGCGAGAACGTAAGGAATACAAAAAAGGAAGATCCTGAGAAATGAAAAGGGATACGAGAATAATAGACAAAAGCAACGAACCGAGCGATCTCGTACTCGATGTGAGAGACCTATCGGTAACATACAGGGATTCATCCATATTCGGCACCAAGTCCACCTATCAGGCTGTTAAGCACGTGAACCTCAGCATCAGGCAGGGTGAGATCATGGGGCTCGTAGGCGAATCCGGCTGCGGCAAGTCCACCATGTCGAGGACGGTGCTCGGAATGATCGAGGACGCCGACATAACAGGCGAGATCATCCACTACACAAAGCGTCCCCAGATGGTATTCCAGGATCCTTTCTCCAGCCTCAATCCTTCCAAGACCATCGGATGGATACTGGAGGAGCCCTTAAGGATCTTCGGAAAGTACGACGAAGCCGAGCGCAAAAAACGTGTTCTGGATATGATGGACAGGGTAGGCCTTGAAAGGGAGCTGGTGAACAGAAAGCCCAACGAACTTTCAGGAGGACAGAAGCAAAGGGTATCCATCGGAGTAGCTCTGATCAGACGTCCCAGGTTCATCGTGGCGGACGAGCCCGTATCGGCTCTTGACGTATCCATCCAGGGACAGATCCTGAAGCTCCTTCTGGAACTGAGAGATGAGCTGGATCTGTCATATCTCTTTATCACCCACGACCTTAACGTCTGCTACTCCATCTGTGACAGGGTGGCAGTAATGTACAAGGGCCAGATCGTCGAAGAAGGCCCCGTCGAAGAGGTCTATAAAAACCCCCAGCACGAATATACGAAGATGCTTCTCGAAGCGGCTATGCTATAAAAATAAGAGCCCCGAAGGGCTCTTTTTCACTTGGTTGATTTCTCTTTTAGGAGCAGCATGATGGACACGATCATGAGGGCCGAGCCGACTACCGTGTATACTGACAGCCCCTGTCGCAGAAGAACGAAGCCCAGAACTGCCGACGAAAGGGGCTCCAGAGAGTCTATCATAGAAGCGCGGGTCGCGCCGATAAGGCGTACCGACTTATAGAACAGGCCTCTCGCAACTATCACGCCGATCGTTCCGAGGCAGATGATGGATATCCACTGAAGGGTCCCTGATGGAAGAAGCGGCTCGCCCGCCATCAGGCATCGCACTGAAGAGAATATCATTATGGGGATTATACCTGTGAGAAGTATCACCTCTGTGGGGACTTCTTTCAGGTATTTTGAATTAAGGAGAATGACCTGCACGGAATACTGAAGAGCTGCAATGAGCCCGACTGCAAAAGCAGTCATGCTCAGCCCTCCGCTGAAGCCGGGAACTGCGATGACCAGCAGCCCCAATATGGTGAGGCAGGCGATGAGCCCGCGGGTCTTCGTGAACTTCTCACGGCCCATCATCATCTCCATTATGAATACGAAAGCTACATAGGATATCGATACTGCGACGGATACCATGTTCGGCAGGTAGTGATATGCGTAGTTGAAGGTCACGTTACCGAAGACAGCCATGGCGCAAAGGAGCAGTATCCAAGGGATGTGCTTCTTTTGTATTCCCGTGTAAGATTCTTTTCTGAACACGACGGGAAGCATGAATATCAGGGACACCAGATGGCGCGAAAAAAGCAGGGTATTGGTGGCGATCCCGCCCTTGTAACCCAGCTGTGTGAAAGTCGGTGTCGACGAATATGATATTGTCGCCAGTATCGCGTAGATGATGCCCTTCATAAAAGCTCCGCAAAAGATGTCATTAATACTTTAAGGATATAGTATCACAGAGTGAAAAGATTTCAAGTCCGCAATACTTGAATTTTTCCATATAATAGTATATAATTTAATTCCTGAAAATATGGGGGCGTAAAGGTTTCGACAGGGGTGCTGAAACCGGATAAGCGAGCGGAGGTTGGTCAGTCCTCCTAAAACAAGACCCGTTAAATATAAACGCTAAAAGAAACAACACATTCGCAATCGCAGCATAAGCTGCACCGCGCGTCAGCCTGAGTTTACCCGTAGGCTTTGGTACTGGCGTCGACTATACGGGGAACCCTTGTGTGAATTCCCGGCAGCACAAGGCCTAACGGGATAGATGACGGGGAAGCTTGTTAATGGGCGTCCTTGAAGTCGAAATACCAAATCATTAACTGCGCTCGGAGAAAGTCCTGCGGACGTGCTTTTGGACGCGAGTTCGACTCTCGCCGCTTCCACCACTTGATATGAGCTCCGGAGAGAGATCCCCGGAGCTCTTTTTTTACCTGAAACAATTATGGAGGATGATTGTGAACGATAGATTTAAGATCAACACGCTGGCATTGGGCTTGATTTTTACTATCGCGTCTGCTGTATTCACGGTAGTGCTGAGCAGTTCGATGATCTGACCATGCTTTGCCTAGAGTACAGGGGGAATGAAACCCCCAAAATGTAAACCACCATGTTACATTTTGAACGTGAGAATTTCTTGAAAGAGGGCCCTCCCGTCGGTATAATGAAGCTGTAAATGAAAGGAGGAACGTCATGAATAACCTCGGAAACAAAATAGCGAAGAAGAGAAAAGACCTTGGCATGACACAGACGGAATTCGCGGATAAGCTCTCTGTCACCAGACAGACCGTGAGCCGCTGGGAAGCGGGAGCCGTCATGCCGGATATAGATAAGATATCTGATATTGCAGATTTACTGGACGTGAGCTGCGATTACCTTCTCAAGGACGATGCGGCAGAAGAAAAGGCCGCGCCTTTGAAAGGCCCCAGCAGACTTCTGGAAGCGCTCGTCGGGAAGAAGGTAAAACTTAACTTCTTCGATGAAGAGACGGATGTCGATCTCTACGATGAGGTATGCACCGTACTGGAACTTGAAGGCAACTGGATGAAGATAAAGGCTGAGACGAAAAAAGGCCCACTTGAGAAACTCATACCGGTATCCTCCGTCCTGTCCTTTGAAGAGGTAAAGGAGGTGTAGCGGGATGAACACACTGGGAATATTGGGTTTCGTATTAGGAGTCTTCGGAATGATGGCATATCTCAGCATTTCGCCCCTTAAGAGAAAGATCGAAAAGCTGGAGGAAGCGCTGGCAGCTATGGAAGGTACGACTTACCACGAGGACAGGGAATCGCTTCTGAAGGCTGCAGCAGGCTATATCGGAAAGTCTGTGGAGATAGAGCTTAAAGAGGATCATAACGATATTGACGTTGGATACTACGGAAACAGCAAGTACGGATCAAACACCATACTGGACGCCGACCGCGACTGGATCCTGGTCCGCACCGAGACCCCGAAGGGAAACAAGGACAAGCTGATCCGCATGGAATCCATCCAGAAGATCACAGAGAAGAAATAAGAGAAAAGACCGCGCTGAGCGGTCTTTTTAATGTCAGGTTTATGATCGTTCCTCCGTCAGTCGCTGCCTTCCCTTAGCTGTGCATAGATGACGGCAGCCAGGATGACTGCTCCGCCTGCGAT
Source organism: Anaerovoracaceae bacterium (assembly GCA_045545455.1). GTDB lineage: Bacteria > Bacillota > Clostridia > Peptostreptococcales > Anaerovoracaceae > RUG754. Next base: position 18,493 of record JAZQAY010000094.1, read on the forward strand.
CTCGCGTATTGTGGGCACCTCTCCCAGTAGTATGAGTGCAAAGAATATTGCATACACAGTCTCCATGGATGAGCAGACTCCCGCCAGCCTGGCAGGTATGTACTTAAGGCTGGATATGAAAAGCGTATGGGCAAAGGCCGTGGTAAGCGTGCCGAAGACCAGGAGGAGCCCGATATCCATCATGGTGGGATGCATGCCCATGGCTATCACGAAGGGAAGCAGCACCACAGCGGCCGTGCTCTGTTCATAGAAGGAAATGAGAGTCCCGCTGTAGCTGTCGCTGAAGCCCTTGTTCAGCATGGTGATTACAGTATAGGCTATGGGCGATATCATTCCGATGAGGATACCCTTGAACATGTTGTTCTCAAAGGAGAACTCAGGGATGGTGATCAGTACGCCTATGAATATTATGACTGCGATCAGAACGTTCTTTGCTTTTGGCCGCTCATGTCTTATCAGCGGCTCGGCAATAGTGACAAACATCGGGAATGTCGAAAAGGTAATGGTGCCTATGGCCACCGTTGAGAGCTGTATGGAAACGAAGATGCTCCACCAGTGGATGGCCAGGAACACGCCGGAGAGCAAAAGAAGCCTCAGGTGTTTACGGCTATTCACCCTGAAGGACTGCCCGGTGGCGAGCATAAATATCCCTAAGGCTATGGATGAAAAGAACACCCTGCCGAAGGTTATGCCTAAGGCAGGAAGGCCTATCCATTTGCCGAAGAGCCCTGCGAATCCGAAAAGCAGGACCGATATGTTGACGTAAAGTATGGCGCGTTTGTTCATGTCAGTCACCGGATCAAGCAATGTTTTTTTAAATGATATCATGACGGAAGCAGCAATGCAATCTTAACAGCCGATAATAAAAATGGCTTTCGATGTTTTGAGTGTTGTTTTTTTGCACAGGATTAGATATAATCTATTGTAGGTTTGTAGGCATTTTTATTCGTTTGGAAGGACATCATCCGTTGGAAGAATATAAGGAAAAGAAAGAATTAGAAGAGATCGTGGCTGAAGAGACCGGGCAGACTGAAGCGGAAGAGACGGAACAGCTCGAGACCGAAGACATCGGGCCGGCTGAGACAGAAGAAACCGAAGAAACTGCAGAAGCAGAAACAGAAGACAGCACGGAAGAAACAGTATCTGAGGATACAGAGATCATTCCTGTGAACGCTCCTGCTAAGAAAAAGTCAAAGGCTGTTCCCATTATCATCGCAGTGCTGGTGGTATTGCTTGCTGCAGCAGGATTTTTTTACGTGAATGAGCTCCTGAAGGCGCCTAAAGAGATAGTGAATGAAGACGGCGCATATTACTGCCTTGACGGAAAAGGAAACAAGATCGTATCGCAGTGGATCGATTTTGAGGATAACCGTTACTATGCTGCCGAGGACGGGAAACTGTATGCCAACACCATTGAAGAGATAGATGGCGGGTCTTATTGTTTTGCGGAAGACGCCAAGCTTCTGAGCGGATTATTCAGATTCCAGGAGAGCATTTACAGCTCTGATCCTGACGGTAAGCTCATAGAGGTCAAGGGCTGGGAGGAACACGACGGAAACACCTATTACAATTCCGGCACGGGACAGTGTGTTGCATCCGGGATCCTGGAAGTAGACGGCGAGAACTACTACCTGAATGAAGAAGGTATCCTGCAGAAGGATATGATCTTCGAATTCAACTCAGCCAGATACTTCGCCGATCCCGACGGAAAGATCCTTAAGAACCAGCCTGTTGAACGCGACGGCAAGAAGTACTACGCAGGAGCGGATGGAGCCTTTGTCAAGAACGGTTTCACGCCTTTTGAGGATTACTATTTCTATATCAACGAAAACAGCGAGATCTCCAAGGATCCCGTGGAACTGGAGAACGGTTATACCGTGACGCCGGATCCTGAGACCGGAGCTATTTCGGCAAAGGATTACAAGATATCCCAGTCCGAATACATATATAACGGACAGGCAACTTACATCAAGGTCCTGATCGACGGACAGTACATGTATTACGTGAAGGACGGTGAGCTCCAGCTTGAGTCATACGTTGTGACCGGTATGTACGACAAGTACGATACTCCCAGAGGAACCTATGAGATCCTCTATAAGGCCAGGAACGTACAGCTTAAGGGCGAGATCGTGCTGGACGGACAGTACGAGGAGGTTCCTCTTACAGAAGAGGAAAAGACCAAGATCTGGAATGCCATGAGCGAAGAGGAAAAGAAAGATCCCAACGCCAAATCCAAGATCCCTGCAACCAAGAAGGTACAGAAGAAGGAGGAATGGGACGTCACTGTAAGTTATTGGCTCTCATTCATCGGAGGAACATATGGCTTCCACGATGCAACATGGAGATCATATTTCGGAGACTATATATATACCTATGACGGCTCACACGGCTGCGTCAATCTGCCGCTATGGGCTGCAGAGGAACTGTATAATACTGTAGAAGAGGGAACTCCGGTCTACATCGTTTAACGTACCGGTATCGCGATACGTGCAAAGTAAAATTCCTGTGTATTTTGCACAGGAATATTTGTTTTCGTGAGGATTCTTTGATATACTGGATATATGGCAAGGAAAACACCATTTGAAAAAGAGTGGGCTAATCTTCTGAAGAAAGAAGCCCGGTATAAAAAGAAAAGAGTGAACGGGCCTACGTCTCTTCTTCTGATGAAGCTGGACCGCTTCATTCCTGAGAAACTGAGCGGGACCCTTGCTGTGGCGTTTTTCAAGGCGTTCCAGGTGATCTTCGAGAAGGGGACCAGACTTATAGAACTCACGTATAACAGAGCTAAGAAACAGGCGGATTTCAAGGTGAACAAGTTCGTCAACGAGATGTACGGCGATCAGAAGTCTGCTAGGAGCTTCACCAAGGAGGCCAGGGGATCCAGAGCCCTGAACCTGCTCATTTCCTTTGTTGAAGGGGTGGCATTGGGACTGCTGGGACTGGGCATCCCGGATATACCGCTTTTCATGGCGGTGGTGCTCAAGGGAGTGTACGAGGTGGCTCTCAGTTACGGATATGACTATCACGACGAGAATGAGAAGATATTCATCCTGAAAGTGATAGAGGTAGCAATGACGGATGACGAAGAGTTCATAGAGGGAGACCGTCAGATAAACGAGGCCATCGATGTTATCGCCCAGGATGGAGGAGTCATCGGCGGATGGAGCATATCGAAGGAAGACCAGATGAGACAGACCTCCGATTCTCTCGTAAAGGAAATGATATACACCAAATTCATCCAGGGCTGGACGATCCTGGGAGTGTTTGGAGGAATATTCGATCCTGTATACGTCAACAGGATCACAAATTACGCGATAATCAAGTACAGGAGAAGGTTCCTGGCTACGCGATTAAAAGGAGAAGAAATTGGAAAGGAACAATTCTAAGACGTCTTATCTGACCATGGCCGGACTTATCGCGGCTATATACGTCATACTCACGTTTGTTGCTCAGATGGCCGGACTGGCCAGCGGAGCTATCCAGTTCAGACTTTCAGAAGCGCTGACCATACTTCCCATGTTCACATCAGCCGCCATTCCCGGACTGGCTGTGGGCTGTGTTCTGGCCAATATCCTTACGGGATGTGCCATGTGGGACGTGGTCTTCGGATCATTGGCTACGCTTCTTGGAGCATGCGGCACATATCTTTTAAGGAAGACTGAGAATCCCTTCCTGGGATGCCTTCCGCCCATCGTTGCGAACATGCTTATAGTACCCGCAGTACTCATGAAGGTTTACGGAGCTCCCGAGACCTACTGGTATCTTATGCTTACCGTAGGCATCGGCGAGATAGCCTGCTGCGGAGTGCTGGGAGTAATTTTATACAAAGTATTGAAAAAGAGAAATATTCTGTAAGTTTTGAGAGGTAATGCTGCATGAAGAGCATTCTCAGGAAAGAAAAAGACTTCTCTGTATCCGACTGGTCAGGAGGGAAGACCAGGGAACTGGCCATCTTCCCTGCAGACAGCAGATACGCTGACAGAGAGTTCATCTACAGGCTGAGTTCCGCTACTGTGGATCTGGACGAATCGGATTTCACGCTTTTACCGGATTATGACAGGGTACTTATGGTGCTTCAGGGGAGTACGGTCCTCACGTATAACGGACAGAAGACGGTGCACCTGAACGAGCTTGAACAGGATAGCTTTGACGGAGCCTGGAATACCAGAAGCTACGGCAGGATCACGGACTTCAACCTCATGACCCGGAAGGGCTGTGCAGGCAAGGTGGACGTGATCAGGCCTGAAGCAGAAGCCGTGGAGATGGGGGACACCCTTGATTCGGACCTTAAGAGGAGGACCCATGCCATCTACTGCAAAGAAGGCTATGTCATAGTTAACGCCGCTGACGGACAGAAGATGGTGTCTCCGGGACAGCTCCTTGTAATGGAATTCGGCGAAGAGAAACCGACATACACTGTGATGGGTGACGGCGTAGCGATAAGATCCCAGATCGCCTTTGATGAGGAGGCCATGGGATATGCGGACGCTGAAGAAGCTCCTCCGGAGCCGGTGGCTTATAAGACGTCGGAGCCTGAAGAGGAACCCGAGCCGGATCGTGACAGAAGAGAAAGAGCTGAGGCCCCGCGCGAACCTAAGGAGACGGTGGGATCCTACGCGGCCAACATATTCGGAACAGGCAGGAGAAGAGTCTCGGACGAGGGACTGTCGGATGCCAGTACGCTGGATTACAAAGGAGGCTTCGCCGAGGATTACAGGTGGGCATTCATACTGTCCAACACCCAGTTCCACGGTGCGAAGAGCATCTTCCCGAAACTGAAGAACCTGGTCTACGACGATGAACTCCATGGAAGGATCAGAAGACTGGAGAAGATGTTCGTGACTTTCTTCGTATTCATCCTGGGGCTGATAGCATTGCTTACCATAAGCATGAAAGACGGTGAGATGAACGATAAGGAGATCATGATCATGATCGCTGTATGGCTCATTGCCGATATTCTGATCGTATCTCCGCTCATATATTATTTTGCGCTTCCCAGACCTATCAAATCGCACATACACGATCTGACTAAAGTTTCCGAAGAGGAAGCGGAAGCTCTTCTCAATGACAGAAATAAGAATGAGAGGCTGGAGAGGATACTGAAAAAGTACAGCAACTCCGGCAGAAACGTAGGCACAGTTATAGCGGATAAGGCAAGAAGGGAAAAAGAGCTGGATGAGTAAATACCGCCGTGTGGGCTCGGAAACAGGAGAAGGAACCGGAAGGAGGAGGTCTTCCTCCGGCAGGAAGTACAGGATCAACTGGAAGAGATTCGGCATATTTTTATTGCTGGTGGTTCTGGTGATAGTTCTTTGCGTTAAATGCATATCGGGCTGTTCGGATAAGTCTGACACAGGAAAGGACGAACCCGCTGACAGACCGGTGAAGGAGAACCTTATCGATCCTTCGGAGGTGGAACTTCAGGGCGATGAGCCGCCTACCGGCGATGATACCAGCATCATGGGGATCCCCGAACTTAAGGACGTCCTGGCCTATGACGACGGCGATCTTCTGGTGATCGTGAACAAGTACCACGGGGTCACACGTGACTACAGACCTGAGGGTATGGTCACTGTGGATCTTTCCATGTCCACATGGGACGGCATTGAGATAAAGAAGGAAGCCTACGACGCTTTTAAAGAACTCTTTGAAGATGCCGAAGCCCAGGGTTACACCCTTGCCATCTGCTCAGGCTACAGATCATACGAATACCAGCAGGAACTCTTTGAAAATGCCCTGGCCACCCAAAGCGAGGCGGAAGCCCACATGTTCTCTGCATATCCCGGAAGGAGCGAGCATCATACGGGGCTTGCCATAGATATAACATCACCTTCCATGGAATGGTCCCTCAGTCAGGACTTTGCCGATTACGCAGAAGGGCAGTGGCTTGATGAGCACTGTCAGGATTACGGCTTCATACTGAGATATCCCGAAGGAAAGGAAGATATCACGGGATATAACTATGAACCCTGGCACTTCAGGTACGTGGGTAAGGAAGCAGCCAAGGAGATCATGTCCAGGGGCATAACCTTCGAGGAATACCTGGGAGAGGCATAATTTGTGATAGTTATATAAATAACACAAATATTTTTTAAAATAGTTGTTGACAAAACACAAAAAGTTTGATAATATCACATTAAATTAATAATTGTTACTTTAAACCTGTGATGGAGAAGTAAAACTGAGATACGAACTTCAGCGAGTCCCGGACGGTGTGAGCGGGATAGGAAACGGCTCAGAATAATGGGCTCCAGAGGGCGAGGGGAAAGCGGGAGACCGTGAGTATCTGAGACGTGGTTCCGACGTTAAGGGAAAGAGGTGTGATGGCACTTCGTAGAGAGGCAGGGCAGTAATATATCCTGCAATCAAGGTGGCAACGCGGTTTATTATTATTCCGTCCTTGAACTATGTTCGGGGACGGATTTTTTGTACCGGGCATACTTACGAAAAACATCACGAAAGATCAATTGTCAGGAGGAAAAAGAAATGACAGACAACAAGAGACAGGACGTACCCTACAAAATCTATCTTAGTGAAGAGGAGATGCCCAGATATTGGTACAACGTAAGGGCTGACATGAAGGTCAAGCCGGCGCCCTTTTTAAATCCCGGCACAGGCAAGCCCATGACAGCTGAAGAGCTTGAACCGGTATTCTGCCACGAGTGCATCGTGCAGGAACTTGACAACGACACCAAGTACATCGAGATCCCTGAAGAGATCAGAGATTTCTACAAGATGTACAGACCTTCACCGCTTACCAGAGCGTACTGCCTGGAGGCCAAGCTGGACACACCGGCCAAGATCTACTACAAGTTCGAAGGAAACAACACATCAGGGTCCCACAAACTTAATTCAGCTATCGCTCAGGCATACTACGCAAAGAACCAGGGTCTGAAGGGAGTGACCACCGAGACCGGAGCAGGTCAGTGGGGAACAGCACTTTCCATGGCCTGCGGATATCTTGATCTGGACTGCAAGGTATTCATGGTAAAGGTATCATACGAGCAGAAGCCTTTCAGACGTGAAGTAATGAGGACCTTCGGAGCTTCCGTCACACCTTCCCCTTCAATGGAGACTGAAGTAGGAAAGAAGATCAATGCAGAGCATCCCGGAACCACAGGTTCCCTGGGCTGCGCTATCTCCGAAGCTGTAGAGGTCGCTGTAGGTTCCGAAGGATACAGATACGTGCTGGGATCCGTTCTCAACCACGTGCTGCTCCACCAGTCCATCATCGGTCTTGAGACAAAGGCAGCGCTCGACAAGTACGGCATCAAGCCTGACATCATCGTAGGATGCTCCGGCGGCGGCTCCAACCTCGGCGGACTCATCGCCCCCTTCGTAGGAGAGAAGATCAGAGGAGAAGCCGACTATAGGATCATCGCGGTAGAACCTGCATCCTGCCCCAGCTTCACAAGAGGAGTCTATGCATACGACTTCGCAGACACAGGAAACATCTGCCCGCTGGCTAAGATGTATACCCTGGGAGCCGATTTCATTCCTGCCCCCAACCACGCAGGCGGCCTGAGATTCCACGGTATGAGTCCCATCCTTTCACAGCTCTATCACGACGGATATATGGAAGCGGTAGCAGTTCCTCAGACTGAAGTGTTCGAAGCCGCTGAGATCTTTGCAAGATCAGAAGGAATACTTCCCGCACCTGAATCCTCACACGCAATCAAGGTGGCCATCGACGAGGCCCTTAAGTGCAAAGAAACAGGCGAAGAGAAGACCATCGTCATCGGCCTTTCCGGAACAGGAAACTTCGACCTCGTGGCTTACCAGCAGTTCAACGACGGCGTGATGGAAGACTATATTCCTACAGATGAGGATATCGCTAAGTCCCTTGCGAAGCTTCCCAAGGTAGAATAAATACATAATGTGATTATTATTTACAAAAAGACACGGCCTGCGGGACGTGTCTTTTTTGTTTACGGATAAATCGCGGTGAAGTATAATAATATCAGGAAACTGAGTTAAACTATGAATAACAATTTGGAACAACTGAACAAAATAATAAAGGAAAAGCGGGAGAATCGTAAGGAGCGGATAAAGGCGGATATAGAGCTGTACGGCCGCGAGGTGCTGGAGTCCGAGGAGATGAAGAGCGCCTATGACCAGACGCACCATCTCTGGTCCACGGTTGCGGAGCATACCTTAAGGGTAACGGCCTCCAGCGTTCTCATCTGCTACGTTCTCAAAAAACTCAACATCAAGGTAAACCTTCCGGTTGTGGTGATAGCTGCGCTTTGCCATGACCTGGGCATGCTGGACCGGGGAGAAAAGTTTTCTTCAGATAAGGAAGCGATAAGGGATCACGCGGAGGAATCCGTGAAGGTAGCCAGGGACATCGTGGACGACATGCCGGAGCTTGCAGAGAAGATCATAGAGACCCACATGTGGCCCATGGGAAAGAGCGAAGCCCCGAGCACGGTGGAAGGAGTGGTGGTCTCGGTCGCGGACAAGTATACGGCCTTCAAAGACCTGGTGAAGGGAAGCGACGCCAACGACACCGGCCTGAACAACACGGTGCGGAGATACAAGGATAAACTGAAAGAAGCATATAATATAAAAAAGCAGCAGCTCGGAGATAAACTTACGGCAGAAGGAGGTGAAAAGATGAAGGGAAATGAATACAACGATCTTTGGGTGATACTGAACAACCTTCCGGAGGATGCAAAGAATGCCATCCCCGAAAAATACATGGATTTCGTGAGAAGCTCCATGGTGCCGGATGGGGATTCGGCCGTAAACACCGAGGAAGCTCTCGAGGAGCAGGTACTTTCGAGCGAGCTCAGAGGACTTCTCGCCTGCCTCACGCTCACCTACTGGGCAAAGGACGAGGCCGACAGACGTGATTTTGCTGAGGCACTTAACAAGAACGAGCTCACATATCAGGGAAAGCCTGAAGCGGCCCTTACGGATGAGGGATATCAGGATTTCCTGAAAGAATTCGACGAGTGGAACGAGATGTTCGGGCCCATACCTTTCTGGGCGAAAAGCAGAGGCTGGGAACCCGGAGTTTGCTACGAGATAACGCCCGATGAAGAGGGCGCCGAGAAAAAGGCAGGCGACCTGTATCTTAAGCAGGTCTACGTGTCACCTGAGGTAAGATCTGAGATCCTCGAAGAGGCCAAAGAATGGGTGCTGGTGGCGGACACGGATTCCGAGGAGACTCTCTACTGGCACGATAACGATCATTCCGAGTGGCACAGCACGAAGGAGATCGAGGACTTCTATAAGGATCAGGTAGTTGTAAAGGACGGCCATTTCGCAGGCGCCATCATTGAGACCGACTTTACCTCGAGCATGGGCCTTTCAGTGTATAGAAACAAAGAAGTAGGCGTGCTTTTCACGGACGGGACAAGCGCCGGCAGAGTTGAAGAGCACTACAGCCATTCGAGCGACGAGGTGAGCGAGAGCGACGATACGGTCTATTCGCTGAGAAGAAGATAAAAGGAGACTTATATGTTTGACAGCAAAGGATTATTCAGGCAGGATGGTGGAGCTCGCTCAGGCGAAGATGCCGGGAGCGCACCTCTATCAGAAGGATTTCGGTGAAGGCCTGGCGGAGCCTCTTCTTGAAAGAAAGTACGATTTCATCGTGGCCACCTACGCCATGCACCACCTGACGGACGAGCAGAAAATATCGCTCATTAACGATATGATCGCACTTCTCAAGGACGATGGTAAGATCCTGATCGGAGATATATCATTTGAGACCCGCGAAGATATGAACAGGTGCAGAGAGGAATACACCGACGAGTGGGACGACGATGAGATCTACTTCGTGGCTGAAGAATTCAAAACAGTCTTCCCTGAGATGGAGTTTGAGAAGATATCGTTTTGCGGCGGAGTGATCAGCATCCCGAAGAAAACTGAGAGGAGGACGGGAAACATGAAACTTTCAGCGATATTTGAAGAAAAGCCCGAAAGATGGGGCTTCAGAGGCGACCCATACTTCTGGGATCATTTAAAGGAGCGCGCTGAGAACATGGATATTCTTTCCCCCGACGAACTGGAACAGTGGATCAAGGAGGAATACCTTTCACTTTCAGGCAAGCCCCTGACCGATGAGTACATGGATTTCGCCGTCATAAAACAGTTCGCACACGGAGGAATGAGCTCCGGTGGCGTTGATAACAGATGGTGGATGAGAAAAGGGATCCCGCTTTTAAAGAGCAGGCTGGGATCGCTTAGATAAATCGCGGAGCATGGAGCCTTCCGCGCAAAAATCATTAATCACGGAGCCTTCCGCGGAAAATCATTAAAAATAAGGATATTAATTATGCCGATTATTCAATCTGTTTTAGCACTTATAGTTTTAAGTATCCTTTATACCAGAATGATAAAAAGAGAGATACCCGAACCCATATCGAAACCGCAGGCTGCGGTTCAGGTAGTGCTGGGCGTGGTGTCGCTTCTTGTGTCGTTTGTTTTGTTCCTGGCATTCGGGGCAATTCTTGTGGCCGTTGGATACTCGAAGACTGCTCGACGTTGCAGCTCATATGGTCTTCGGCATCATTATGGCTAAGCATCTGGGACTGGCCAGATATAACAAAGTGACGGGGAAAGGCCCCGTTACATCCGAATACATCAAGGCTTTCGTAATACCTGTTCTTATGCATACCGCCCTGGATGCATGTTCGGGCACCAGTGCATTTTTAGCAAGTGAAGATGACACAATGGTATTGATCGGAATGGTCATGGGCATCGCCGCCATAATCATAATGTTCGTGGTGCAGATAGTCGTGCTCAAAAGATTAAAAAAGAACGCGGAGACATACAGCGGAATGGTATTCAATTGATCGACTGACGAAGGACATCAGGTCACAGACGAGGATCTGTAGGGTTACCGTGATGAACAAAGGACTTTTAAAAGACGGAATAATAAAAATAACTGCGGGAATAGTCCTCATGGGGCTTCTGCTTTTTCTCCCGGCGGGGACACTACAGTGGGCAGATGGCTGGCTTTTGATGGCCATATTGTTCGTACCCATGTTTTTTGCCGGGGTCTTGATGTACTTCAAGGCGCCGGACCTCTTAAAAAGCAGGCTGAGCGCCAAGGAGACCCAGTCCGAGCAAAAGGACGTGATCCGTTACAGCGGACTCATGTTCATCGCAGCCTTCGTGATCGCCGGGCTGAACTACCGCTTTCAGTGGATCATGATGCCGAGGGCGATAGTCTGGATCGGAGTTGTGATCTTCCTTCTGGCATACTGCTTTTTCGGAGAAGTGCTCCGCGAGAACCGTTATCTTTCAAGGACTATCGAAGTTCAGGATGGCCAGACGGTGGTGGATACGAAGCTCTACGGGATCGTGAGACACCCCATGTACACTGCGACGGTGCTGCTTTTCTTAAGTATGCCCCTGGTGCTTAACTCGCTGATATCCTTCATCGTCATGCTGGCGTACATTCCCATCATAGTGAAGAGGATAAAAAACGAGGAAGAAGTGCTTGAGCAGGAACTCAACGGATACAAAGAATACAAACAGAAAGTAAGATACAGACTTATACCGTTTATTTGGTAAAAGGAGACTGTTATGAACTATCAGGACATAAATGCCGAGACAATCGACCGCTGGATCGAGGAAGGCTGGGAGTGGGGAAAGCCTATTTCCCACGAAGAATATGAAGCTGCAAAAAACGGCGACTGGGACGTGAAAATCACACCGACGAAATACGTGCCCCACAGCTGGTTCGGCGACCTACGCGGCAAAAAGATCCTGGGCCTGGCTTCAGGCGGCGGGCAGCAGATGCCGATCTTCGCAGCTCTCGGTGCTGAATGCACGGTCATGGATTATTCGGCGAAACAGATCGAGAGCGAAAAGATGGTTGCGGAGCGTGAAGGCTATGAGATCAGGTCCATTCAGGGCGATATGACGAAGCGTTTTCCTTTCGAAGATGAGGAGTTTGACATAATCTTCCATCCGGTTTCCAACTGCTACGTTCAGGACGTGCGCTTCATCTGGAAGGAATGCTGGCGCGTGCTTAAGCACGGCGGATATCTCATCGCAGGTACTGATCACTACGTAAATTATCTCGTGGATAACGACGAGAAGATGATAATAAATCATCTGCCCTTCGATCCGCTGAATGATCCTGAACAGATGAAGCAGCTTCAGGACGACGATGCCGGTGTGCAGTTCTCACACACACTGGAAGAGCAGATCGGAGGTCAGCTGGAGGCAGGCTTCAGGCTGCTGGAACTCTACGAGGATACCAACGGCGAGGGACGCCTTCACGAACTGAATATTCCGACTTTCTTAGCTATGATATCTCTTAAGGAGTAAAACATGAGCATGTAGGAAAAGTCCTTTGAGACTAAACTCGGAACGATCAGATACTGGATAAACGATGCGGGAGCAAAAGATGCTCCCGAGCTTGTCTTACTTCCCGGGCTCACCGCGGACCACAGGCTTTTCGATAAGCAGACAGAATATTTCGATGGTAAATATCGCATGTTTGTCTGGGATGCACCGGGACATGCGGATTCCTACCCATTTCAGCTGACATTTACGCTGGCAGACAAGATCCGGCATCCCGCTCCACTGGATAGAAGGAGCCGGTCACAATTCGAATACGGACAGGCCTGAAATAATCAATGGCCTGATCGAGAGTTTTTTGGAAAATGAAAGTAGCAGAGTATTTTGAAACTGACAATAAAGAGCATTGGGTAGAGGAGATCGAGAGGAGCGACTGGAGAGCCGGTGCTTTTCTCGGGAGGCTCTTAAGGGAAGGCGAGTTTTTCGATGCTGTCGGGAATGATTCGAGAGTTCTTCTTCTGACAGAGGGTGACGAACTTATCTCTTACTGCACCTTTGCTGAAAAGGATGATATACAGCCTACGGACCTCACGCCCTGGGTGGGTTTCGTTTATACCTTCCCGGAGCACAGAGGTCACAGATATGCAGGGCTTTTGTTCGAAGAGGTGGTGCGCCTTGCAAAGGAACGGCAGGTCGGGGAAGTCTACCTTTCAACCAATCATATCGGGCTTTACGAAAAGTATGGCTGGGAGTTTTTTGATATGATGGACGACATGGACGGAGAACCGTCGAGGGTATACGTTAAAAGGATTCATTAGCAGCATTGTATTTTGCAGGAGGACGACATGAATCTGGTAATACACGACTTAAGCGAAAAAGAATGGAATAAGGTCAGTGCGGAGTACGAAGGCTGGAAGGTGATCTCAGACAATGGTGAGATCGGGCCCTGTATAGGATGCTTTTGCTGCTGGAGAAAGACTCCGGGGAAGTGCGTCATCGAGGACGGATATGATGACCTTGGAGCCCTGATCCACCATGCTGATGAGGTGACAGTGATCAGCAGGTACACCTACGGCGGCTTTTCATCCTACGTGAAGAATGTCTTTGACCGATGCATAGGCTACGTTCTTCCTTATTTCGAGGTGATAAAGGGTGAGACCCACCACATGAAGCGCTACTATGAGGATAAGCCATTCACCTTCATTTTTTACGGACATGGTCTGGGAAAAGAAGAAAAGGAAGCTGCCTTCAGGTATGTTGAAGCAGTATGCGCCAATATAAGGGGGCATGTAAAGGACCTCATATTCAAAGAATGTGAGTGTGAAACAGAGGTGCCGGAGCGCTCAGTGAAAGCAGAACCCGGTAGCCTGGCTATCCTTAACGGCAGCATGCGAAACGTAAAGGGTAACTCCGCTAAATTCGCACGTAAGCTTAAAGGATCGCTTAATGCCGATCCTGAGATCATCGACCTGAGAGACCATATGGATGACATGCCAGGGCTGGTGCACGAGCTCGAGAAGACTGAGACTATAGTGCTTTGCATGCCTCTTTATGTGGACGGTCTGCCTGCCCAGGTCATCAGGCTCTTCGAGACTTTCCGCAGCGAGTACCGCGGAGGTAAAGCCAGGATATACCTTCTCGCCAACATGGGGCTCTATGAGAGCAGGCAGCTCCGGAATCTGTTCGGGGCTGTCAAACAGTGGTGCTCTGAGATGGACTTCGAGTATTGCGGAGGACTTGGCATAAGCGCCGGAGAACTGGTGGGGACTTTGATCGATCAGAAGTCCTTTGACAAGATCTCAAATAAGAAGGTTGTCGAAGGCATAGACCGGTTGGCAAAAGCCATCAACAGGAAAGTTGCCATGGGAGATGTTTTTGCGGAGCCTCACATGTTCCCAAGGAGTCTGTATATCGCCATTGCCAACGTGAACTGGTACAGACTGGCGAAGAAAGCCGGGATAAAACCGAAAGAACTTTACAAAAGGCTGTGAGCCATAGGAGCGTGTAACTATGAAGATCAACTGGATAGACGGATCCGAGATTAGCGTGGATCATGATCATGATGAAGTCGTCATCTCTGCAAACAGAGAAGGATTGATATCACTAGCTGGGCAGCTTACCGCGCTGGCTGAAGGCGAGCCCGGCGATCATATCCATTATGACGATAACAATTCACTGGAAAAGGGATCGGTTGAACTGATCATAGAAAGAAAATAATGTGTACGAGTATAGTTGTTAATAAGAAAAAGACCATCATTGGCTGGAACCTGGACATCCTTAACATGGAGCACAGGGTGAGACCCAATGAAGATGGAGTATATATTGAAATCAACGATGCCAAGGAAGGTTGGATGCCACTCTTCGGCGCTAACAGAAGGGGCGATTTCGTTGGCATGCCTACCTGCTGGCCGGCAGATAAGAGAAGCGATCCTATGGGTCCCGGAGAGAATGTGATCATGCTGGACATTGATCTTTTGCTTCAGAAGAAGACCCTTCAGGAGATTCGCGAGATAGCAGAGAAGGGCCCTGTGTACAGCATTCCCGGGCTGACCTTTATGTCAGCACTGTCGGACTGCGAAGGCAACGTGCTTCACATAATCCCGGGGCAGGGCATTAAGTATTATGAGAAGCCGGACCACGCCATACTAACTAACTTTTCACCATTCAAACAGGATTCCGAGACTCATCCCTGGATGGGCTGGGACAGATATCACAAGGCTGAAGAAATGCTTGACGCTGCTGCGGAAGATTTCAGCGCAGAGGATTGCTTTGAAATACTGAAAGCGGTGGCTCAGGAGGTCTGCCCAACGGTGGTATCCATGGTGTACGACATTGATGAAAAGACCGTTTACTGGTGCGAAAACAGGAACTGGGAAAATATTGAGAAAGCAGCATTTTGAGGGGGAACTGAATGCACTTTGTGGATGCAAAAGGAATACTGACTGCGAACAACGGATTCCACGGTATGAACATATACCGTGGATGTTCACATGGGTGCATTTACTGTGACTCAAGGAGCAGATGCTACCGGTTCACACATTCTTTTGAAGATATCGAAGTAAAGCAGAATGCACCGGAACTTCTTGAAAAAGCCCTTGCTTCCAAGCGTAAAAAATGCATGATCGGTACCGGCGCCATGTCAGACCCCTACATGCACTGCGAGAAGCAGCT
>JAZQAY010000095.1:0-10201 GCA_045545455.1 Anaerovoracaceae bacterium
ATCGCTGAGATGAAGACAGGTGAAGGTAAGACCCTCGTGGCAACCCTTCCGGTATATCTGAACGCTCTTGAGGGAAAAGGCGTTCACGTAGTTACCGTAAACGACTATCTGGCCAAGCGTGACGCGGACTGGATGGGTCAGATCTACGCATGGCTGGGACTTACGGTAGGCTGCGTGGTGCATTCTCTCGACAACGCCCAGAGAAGGGCAGCGTACGAGTGCGACATCACCTACGGAACGAACAACGAATTCGGTTTCGACTACCTTAGAGACAACATGGCGATCTACAAGGAGAACCTGATCCAGAGGGAACTCAACTTCGCCATCGTCGACGAGGTCGATTCCATCCTGATCGATGAAGCCAGGACACCTCTCATCATCTCCGGAAGAGGAGACGATTCCACAGACCTTTATGCCAAAGCTGACAAGTTCGTCAAGGATCTGAAGCTGGACGAAGACTTCACCATGGACGAGAAGGACAAGAAGGTCATGCTGACAGAAGAGGGCGTTGCCAAGGCTGAGAGATATTTCAACCTCGACAACTTCGGAGATCCCGAGAGCATGGAATACAACCATCACGTGCTGAATGCCCTGAAGGCTCACGCCATGATGAAGAGGGATATAGACTACATCGTGCAGGACGGCGAGATCATCATAGTAGACGAGTTCACCGGTCGTCTGATGTACGGAAGACGTTACTCCAACGGTCTTCATCAGGCTATCGAAGCCAAGGAAGGCATGAAGATCAGATCCGAGTCCAAGACACTCGCCACGATCACCCTTCAGAACTACTTCAGGATGTACAACAAGCTTGCAGGTATGACCGGTACCGCAAGGACCGAGGAAGAGGAATTCCGCGACATCTACGGCATGGACGTAGTTGAGATCCCCACCAACAAGGAGATCATACGTCAGGATCTGGACGACGCCGTATACGGCACACAGAAGGCCAAGTACAAGGCCATCATCGACAGGATCTGCGAAGTGCACGCCACCGGTCAGCCCGTACTGGTAGGTACCGTATCCATCGAGATATCCGAGCTTCTGTCTGAAATGCTGAACAGAAGAGGAGTGCCTCATTCAGTCCTGAACGCAAAGAAACACGAGAAGGAAGCTCACATAGTAGCTGAAGCAGGTAAGAAGAACGCCGTTACCATCGCCACCAACATGGCAGGCCGTGGTACCGATATCATTCTGGGAGGAAATCCCGAATTCGCTGCTCTGAGACAGATGTCAAAGGACGGCTACTCTGATGAACTCATCTACAAGGCCCGTACCTTCGTACCTACCGACGATGAGGAGATCGTATCAGCCCACGAGAAGTACGTAGAACTCAGGGATAAGTACACCGCAGAGTTCAGGGAAGAGCAGGAAGAGGTAAAGAAACTCGGAGGACTTTGCATAATCGGTACGGAACGTCACGAATCGAGGCGTATCGACAATCAGCTGAGAGGCCGTGCCGGACGTCAGGGAGACCCGGGTATCACCCAGTTCTATATCTCTCTTGAGGACGATCTTATGAGACTCTTCGGCGGAGACCGCATGCAGGGCCTTATGGACAGGATAGGGATGTCCGAGGATGCCATAGCCGCGGGAATGCTTTCCAAGACGATAGAGAACGCTCAAAAGAGGGTGGAATCCAGGAACTTCGAAGTACGTA
This sequence comes from Anaerovoracaceae bacterium, assembly GCA_045545455.1. Taxonomy (GTDB): domain Bacteria; phylum Bacillota; class Clostridia; order Peptostreptococcales; family Anaerovoracaceae; genus RUG754. Next base: position 1,661 of record JAZQAY010000095.1, read on the forward strand.
AGTACGTCCTGCAGTATGATAACGTCATGAACAAGCAGAGGGAAGTCATATACGGCGAACGCCGCAAAGTTCTCTTCAACGATGAGGTCAAGGAATACATCATGGGTATGATGGAGACCCTGGTGGATAATATCATCCAGTCGGTGACAGTAGGCACCAGATATTCAGAGGAGTGGGATCTCAATTCCCTGAACGAGAAGCTGAGGTCCATCACCTTCAACTGGCCTGAGATGGAATATAACGAGGAGAAGATGCACAACTGGACCCCTGAGGATCTCGAGGAGAACGTCCTTAAGACCATGCGCCAGCTCTATTCCGCGAAGGAGGATGAGATCGGTGAAGAGACCATGCGCGAACTGGAGAAGATGGTAATGCTCCGCGTGATCGATAACCGCTGGATGGATCATATAGACGCCATGGACGACCTGAAGCAGGGTATCGGTCTGAGATCACTGGGACAGATGGATCCTGCGGTGGCCTATGCCAACGAGGGCTTCGACATGTTCGAAGAACTGGAAGCTGACATCCAGGAGGAGACCGTGAGGTTCTGCTATAACGTGACCACGAGGACCAACACCGCCAGAAGAAGCGTAGTATCCCAGGAAGAGGAGAGAAAGGACGAATACAGGGACGATACGAGAGAAGCTGCGCGCCAGTCATCTCCCGATATGCCCAAGGCCGCTCCCAAGCCGGAGGAGGCCAAGCGCCCTGAGACCTTCAGAAGGGATACTCCCAAGGTGGGAAGAAACGAACTCTGCCCCTGCGGATCAGGTAAAAAATACAAGAACTGTCACGGAAAGATGCAGTAAAACAACTACGAGGTAAGACATGAAGATCGAAATGACTAAAGCCGGTTCACGCGGCTTCTGCGACGAAGTAACATACATCAGGACGAACTACGTGAGGGTACACAGTAATCCCGGAAAGCCTGCCAAGACCATGACCAACTACATGGCGATACGTATAATAGGCTTCTTCATAGTGGCGCTGGTGGCACTTTATCTGGCAGTTTCCACAAAGGATCCCATCTACATCGCTGTCACTGCGGCGATGGCCATAGCTGTTGTAGCTGTTTTTCTCTCATACAGCGGTTCCAGAAAAAAAGTATACGAGATGATGGACGATGACAGTCCCAAGACTCTGGAGATGACAGAGGAAGAGGTTAAGTATACCGATGGTGAAAAAGCCATAAGCTACAGCTGGGATGACATCTCCTGCGTAGCTCTCAACAAGAGATCCATAGCCTTCTTCCCCAGGAAGAGAGCAATGGAACCCTTCTTTATAGATTCAGGATACAAGGATCAGGTGATACAGGGCCTTAAGGAAGCGGAACACGGGTATCTTCTTGAAGATAACGTCTCGAGGGAAGAAAATTAATAAATAATCTTAAAATATATGCTTTAAGCATGAAAGGGGAAAGACTGATGCTCAAACTTGATCAGATCAAGCAGGAAATACCGGGATTAAGACCGGTACTGGCTGACGTTCGCCGGTCTCTTTGACCTGGACAGGGTCATCGATGAACTTGAAAGGACAAACCGGGAGATCGAGCAGCCGGATTTCTGGGACAATATCGAATACGCCCAGAAGGTAATGAAAGAAAAAAGCGCCATGGAGGACAAGGTTAATTCCTACGACCGTCTGGAGACCGGGCTTAAGGACATCGAAGAGATGATCGAGCTCTGCGAGATGGAAGAGGACGAGGAGACCGCGGACTCCATAGTTGATGACTTTGAAAAACTTAAGGAGGACCTGGAGGAACTGAGGATCAAGACTCTCCTTACCGGAAAGTACGACCACAGCAATGCCATACTTTCCATTCACGCCGGAGCCGGCGGAGTGGAGGCTATGGACTGGGCGGAGATGCTCTTCAGGATGTACACCAGGTACTGCGAGAAGAAGGGATTCAAAGTGAAAGTAATAGATTATCAGGATGACACGGAAGCGGGCATCAAGTCCGCCACCATCATAGCAGAAGGCGAGAACGCCTACGGATATCTTAAGAATGAAAAGGGGACACACAGGCTCGTGAGGATCTCTCCCTTCAACGCGCAGGGAAAGAGACAGACATCCTTTGCGCTTGTGGAGGTCACACCTGAGATCGATGATGACGTGGAGGTGGAGATCAATCCCGAGGATCTGAGGATCGACACATACCGTTCATCCGGAGCCGGCGGACAGCACGTAAACAAAACGGACTCCGCCATCCGTATAACCCACCTTCCAACAGGAATAGTGGTAACCTGCCAGAACGAAAGATCCCAGTTCCAGAACAAGGATATGGCTATGAGGATCCTGAAGGCGAGACTTATGGAACGCGCTGAAGAGGAGAGAAAGGCCAATATCAAGGAACTGAAGGGCGACATGGGAATGGGAACCTGGGGGAACCAGATCCGCTCCTACGTTTTCCAGCCCTATACCATGGTAAAGGATCACAGGACGCAGTTTGAGGTCTCCAACGTGAACGCCGTGATGGACGGTGAGATCGAGGGCTTCATAAATGCCAAGCTGCAGCAGAAAGACGAAGATAATTAATGGATATAACAAAAAAACTGGCCACGGAGTTCAGCATAAGAGAGAAACAGGTCGCTGACACCGTGGCTCTTATAGATGAGGGGAACACCATCCCCTTTATAGCGAGATACAGAAAGGAAGCCACCGGCGGACTTTCGGACGAACTCTTAAGAGACCTTAACGAAAGACTTGAGTATTTAAGAGGCCTTGAAGAAAGAAAAGAGGAAGTCATCCGCCTCATAGACGAGCAGGGTAAGCTTACCGATGAACTCAGGGCTGAGATCGAGAAGGCGGAAGTGCTCCAAAGGGTGGAAGACCTGTATAAACCATATAAGCAGAAGAGGGCAACCCGCGCATCGAAGGCAAAGGAGAGGGGGCTCGAGCCTCTGGCCGTGAAAATCTATGCCCAGATGGATCAGGAGGGTGATCCCCTGGAGGTCGCGGGAGCTTACGTGGATCCCGAAAAGGAAGTGAACACATCCGAGGAGGCTCTTCAGGGGGCTCTTGATATCATTGCAGAGATGATAGCTGATGACCCGGATATCGTTTCAGACGTCCGGGAGAAGACTCAGGCTCACGGAGTGATCGTGACGGAAGCTGTGGATAAGGAAGAGAAGACCGTATACGAGAACTACTACGATTTCTCGGAAGGCATAGCGAAGATACCAAACCACAGGATACTTGCCATAAACAGAGGCGAGAAGGAAAAGAAGCTTAAGGTCAAGGTAAGTATCGAACCCGATACGGTTTACGGACTTATCGAAAAGAGAATAGTGAGAAGGCCTGCCAAGGGAGGTAAGCCTTCGATTTATTACGATCTGCTTCTCGACACCATAGAGGATGCGTATAAGCGTCTCATGGCGCCTTCCATAGAGCGCGAGATGAGGAACATGCTGACCGAACGCGCTGAGACTGAAGCGGTGAAGATATTCGCCAGGAATACCGAAGCGCTTCTCATGACCCCTCCGGTGAGAGGAAAGAAAGTGATCGCCATCGACCCGGGCTATCGTACAGGCTGTAAGGTAGCCGTACTGGATGAGACGGGTAAGCTCAAGGCATATACAACGATATATCCCACTGAACCAAAGAAGGACATAGCGGGAGCCCAGGCGACACTCGGGAAGATAGTGGATAAATATCATACGGATATCATAGTTGTGGGCAACGGAACAGCTTCCAGGGAAACTGAAGAAGTGGTAGCTGATTTTATCCAAAAAAACGGATATGACATCCAGTATACTATAGTTAACGAAGCAGGAGCTTCCGTATATTCGGCATCCAAGCTGGCTACGGAGGAGTATCCGGATCTGGACGTGACCACCAGAGGCGCCATGTCTCTGGGGAGGAGACTCCAGGATCCCCTGGCTGAACTGGTCAAGATAGATCCCAAATCCATCGGGGTGGGCCAGTATCAGCATGATATCAATCAGAAACAGCTGTCACAGGCTCTGACAGACGTGGTGGAGAACTGCGTGAACCGGGTCGGAGTGGATCTGAATACAGCGTCGTATTCTTTACTCTCATATATTGCGGGGATAAACTCCGCCATTGCGAAGAACATCGTTTCCTACCGTGAGGAAAACGGCGCATTCACAAACAGGAAACAGCTGATGAAGGTCCCCAAACTGGGAGAGAAGGCCTTCAACCAGTGCGCGGGCTTCCTCAGGATAAGCGGAGGCACTGAGCCGCTGGACGCCACCTCCGTGCATCCGGAGTCATATGGAGCAGCAAGGCTCCTCATGGATAAACTGGGAATGGACGAAAAAGCCATCACTCAGGGGGGAACAGCGGACATTGAGAGCCGCGTCAAGCTGCTGAATATGGGTAAGAACTCATACAAGGCCAGCCTTAAGTCCCTGGCGGAGGAGATCGGAGTCGGCGAGTTCACCCTGTTGGACATAATAGACGAACTTAAAAAACCTGCAAGAGATCCCCGTGAGGACGCACCTCCCGTGGTGTTCAGGAACGACGTAAAGAAGTTCGAGGATCTGAAGATCGACATGGAGATGACGGGAACGGTCAGAAACGTGGTGGATTTCGGAGCTTTCGTGGACATAGGAGTCAAGAACGACGGCCTGGTACACATATCGCAGTTAAGCGATAAGTATGTCAAGCACCCAATGGACGTGGTTTCCGTAGGGGATACGGTAAGAGTAAGGATTATTTCCATAGATTATGACCGGGGTAAAGTAGGCCTGACGATGAAAGGAATAAAGCAAAAATGATAGACACCATACTTTGGGACTTTGACGGTACCCTCCTGGATACAAACGACGTGATACTCCAGTCGTGGCAGCATACTTATGACCACTATTACGGACATTTCATGCCCGTGGAGCACATAACCAGCTGCTTCGGAGAGCCCCTGCTTGTGACCATGGCAAGGGAATTTCCCGACGTTCCGCCTAAGGAATCGGCGGAAGTATACAGGGAGTACCAGAAGGATATAGCATATACCTGGGCCAAGGCGATACCCGGAGTTTTTGAACTGGTCGAATACCTTAAGGACAAAGGATACAAGCAGTGCATCGTCACATCCCGCACCACGGAATCCACTTTGAGATACCTGGATCTTTTCGGTAAAAAGAATCTCTTCGACGGAATGGTCACCTGCGACGATACGGACAGACATAAACCGGAGCCGGAGCCCATACTTCTGGGACTGGAAAAGATGGGAAGCGCCCCGGATGAAGCAATCATGATCGGAGACGGAGTCTTCGATATCAAGTGCGCAAATAACGCCGGCGTGAAGTCTGCGCTCGTGGGCTGGAGGATAACCGGTGACGGCGAACCAATAATCAGGGACGCTGTCCAGGATTACGACGTGGAGACGCCGGAGGATCTCAGAAAACTCATAGAATCATTTAAGTAAGAATGCTGAACATCTGGTACGGACGTGAAGCCGTAGATCATGAAAAGTTCATATACTCTAAGATCGATCCCAGGGGAAGGGCCCTTATCATAGTGCCCGACCAGTATACCCTGGAAGCCGAGAGGAGGCTGTTCACAGAGACAGGAGCCAGTGCACTTATGGACGTTGAAGTTACGTCCATGTCCAGACTCGGTTCCAGGCTATTAAGTGAGCTGGGAGGTTCCACCAGGACCTTTATAGACAAGTACGGAAGGCATATGATCCTTTCTCAGGTCATGAGGGAGCGTTCGGATGACCTTCAGATATTCAGAGGAATGGGAAACAAGACCTCTTTCCTTGAGATGGTCAATAACTTCATCTCGGAGATGAAGCAGTACAACTCAGGGCCGGAGGAGCTGGATTCCGTGAGAACTCAGGTGGAGGAAGGCTCCTACGTATACAGGAAGCTTTCAGATCTGCATCTTGTATTCAGCGAGTATGAGAAGGCCATAAGGGGCAAGTATACAGATTCCGAGGATTACATAGATCTTTTTTTGGGAAAGATCGGAAAGTCAGATCTCATAAGAGGAAACAGGATATGGATCTACGGGTTTGACAGTTTCGCACCTAAGGCCATGTCAGTCATAGGGGAACTTATGACATACGCTGATGAGGTAAACGTTGTTCTTACGTGTTCCTTTGAACAGGAGAGCAGGGACAGCGAACTCTTCGAACTGGGGAGGATAGTATCCGGGAACCTTATCAGACAGGCCGAAGCCAGGAGGATCGGATATGAGATCATACCGGTACCTGAAAGCATAGAGACTTATCCGGATCACACAAAATATGCAGCTGCAAGGCATATAGAAAGGGAGATATACGCTCTTCCTGCAGAACCATTCGCAGGTGAAGGAAGGGAGGAGATGCCGGTCTTCGTAGAAGCGGGCAATCTCTACAGCGAGGCTGAAAATGCAGCAGCATACGTCTGGCACCTGATAAGGGATAAGGGGTACAGGCTTGGAGACATTAAGATCGTCCTGAACGATCAGGACGTGAGAGGTCCTATAGTGAAGAGGGTGTTCGGCGAATACGGGCTCGAACTCTTCATGGATCAGGGAAGGGAGGCCCTGGACAACCCTATAATAAGGTACATCCTGTCCCTGATGGACGCTGCCATAGGAGACTATGACACGGAGAGCATCTTTTCAATGCTGAAGACAGGGCTTTCAGGGATGAGCACGGACGAGATAGCGGACCTTGAAAACTACACCATAAAATACAGGATCAGGAACCGCATGTGGCTCAAGCCTTTCAGAAGGGGGGCTTTCGAGTATGAGGCGGAGGAGCTGGAGAGGCTTGACGGGCTCAGGCAGAGGGCTGTGGCGGAGGTCACGGCGCTTAAGGAAGTGCTGGGAGCAGAGACCTATGATCAGTTCATTTCCGGATTCTACAGAATATTAAAAGAAGAGGCTGATCTCACGTCAAAGATCGAAAGCCTTGAAAGGGAGCAGGCTGACCAGGAGAGACAGGATCTGGCAGAAGAAACGGATCAGGTCTGGGATTCTTTCTTAAGGATATCTGAACAGATCAGAGAGATCATGGGAGACAAGCCTTTTGACGGAAACGATATGAGGGCCTTGCTGGAGACGGGTCTGGAAGGGATCAGGCTGGGAATGCTGCCCCCTGCCAAGGATGGTCTGGTGATGGGTACCATGCAGAGGACCAGAACCGGCAGGATAAGGGCACTTCTGGTGCTTGGCGCGAACGAAGGAGTGCTTCCCGCAGGAAGACATACGGGAGGCCTTTTCGGAGAAGAGGAAAAGGAACTCTTCCTGAAAAAGGGTGTAGAGTTCTGCAAGACGGAGCCATTCATACTCATGGAAGAGAAAATGGGGAGCTACAGAAATCTCTCAAGATCCGGAGAGAAACTGTACATAAGCTATTCCACGTCAGATCTGGACGGCAACTCCTCCAAACCTTCTTCCGTATGGATGAAACTAAGGGAGATCTTCCCTGAGGTATCGGTAAAGAAGGATGCCGTAAGCATCAGAGACCTGAAGTTCCTCTTTAACAGTGCGCCGGGAGGACTCAAACATCTGGCTAACGCTTTGGAGAAATATACGGAGGGAGAAGAACTTCCTGAACTCACCGGAGAGGCACTGGACTGGTATAAGAGAAATGACCCTGAAAAGCTGGAAGGCATCAGGAGCGGACTGAGTTTCACGAATAAGGCCGAGGAGCTGGGAAAGGATCTTGCGTCCAGACTCTTTAAAAGAGACCCTTCGGATGATATGAGCATAAGCCCTTCAAGGCTTGAAAGATTCTCAAGATGTCCATTCTCGCATTTCGTAAACTATGGACTTAAACCCGACGAAAGAAGGGTTTTCCAGGTGGCGCCCAGAGAGATCGGAGACGTGTATCACAACTGCCTCATGAAGATGACAGACAAGCTCAGCGTCCCCGGGCTTCCTCTTACAGATCCGGGATCGCCCTGGATGACCATAACTGACGAGGAACTTAAGGCTATGGTGGAAGGCTTCGTGGACGAAGAGGCTGACAAGTATAAGGAAGGCCTTTTCAAACTGGGACATGAAGAGGAATACCGCACGAGGCGCATAAAGAATGCAGTGGTGGAAGTGGCTGCCAGCCTGGTGGAACAGGTGAGGGCGGGAGCCATAATCGAAGGACGGTTCGAGGAACCCTTCGGAAGAGGGCAGAGGATACCGCCGATAGAGATAGATATAGAGGACAGCGACGGGACCGGTCAGAAGGCATTTATCGAGGGAAAGATCGACCGCGTAGACTTCCTTCCCGGATCCAGGGTCAAGATAATAGACTACAAGACGGGAAATGAGAAGTTCAGTGTGAACGAAGCCGAAAAAGGCTACAGGCTCCAGCTCATGCTCTACCTTGAAGCGGCTCTCGGTGGAGAGAGAAAGCCGGCAGGAGTCTTCTATTTCCACATAACTGAGCCTATGATCAACATGACGGGTGAACACGATCCCGGTAAAGATCCTGAAGGAGAAGAGAAGCTGAAGAAGGAGATCACCAAGGGATTCAGGATGAACGGTGTGCTGGTGGACGACCCTGAGGTCATCAGAAGCGTAGCCGGGGAATTCGAGGGCTTCTCCGATATCGTACCACTCAGGAGGACCAAGCAAGGCGTAGTTGCCACG
>JAZQAY010000096.1:0-2582 GCA_045545455.1 Anaerovoracaceae bacterium
AGATCCTTACCTGCTATGACGAAAAGGTTTCGGTTGCAAAGAAAGAGGCTTTGGACTAATATATATCTAGAAAGCATCTAACTTCGGGGAGTGAAGGTTTTCGCTCCCCTTTATTTTGTTTAAAGGAGAAATCATATGAAAGCTGTAGTAGCAGTTATAGGAAATGACAGGGTGGGGATCCTGGCTAAGGTGTCCGCCGCTCTTGCCGAAAAGAATGCCAACATAGTTGAAATGACTCAGTCCGTTCTGGACGGATACTTTACCATGATAGTTATCGTCAGCATAGATGAAATGACGTGCTCTATAGACGAACTTCAGATATACATCAAGGAAAAAGTGGACGACATGCAGGTCCTCGTTATGCACGAGAACATCTTCAATTCCATGCACCGCATTTAAGGAGGGTGAGATATGCTTAACTTAAATGACATAATGGAGACCATAAACATGATCCAGGAGGAGGATCTGGATATCCGTACCATAACCATGGGTATATCCCTTCTGGACTGCGCGGACACCGACATCGACAAGTCCTGCGAGAAGGTATATAACAAAATATATTCCAAGGCAAAGAATCTCGTGGAGGTGGGTGAGACCATCTCCAAGAAGTACGGCATACCCATCGTGAACAAAAGAGTTTCCGTAACGCCTATATCCATGCTGGTAGCCGTTTCCGGAGGAGACCCGGTTAAATATGCGGTCACCCTGGACAGGGTCGCAAAGGATATCGGCGTGAACTTTATCGGAGGCTTTTCGGCCCTGGTCCAGAAGGGCTTCAGCGCAGGAGATGCTGAACTGATCGGTGCCATCCCCAGAGCGCTGGCGGTCACGGAGCACGTGTGCTCATCTGTAAACGTCGGTTCCACCAAGGCGGGGATAAACATGGATGCCGTGGCCCTCATGGGCCGTATAGTGCGTGAGACCGCCAAACTCACCCAGGACAGGCAGTGTATCGGTGCAGCCAAGCTCGTGGTATTTTGTAACGCCCCTGAGGACAATCCCTTCATGGCGGGTGCATTCCACGGAGTGGGAGAGCCGGATTGTGTTCTGAACGTGGGAGTATCCGGCCCCGGAGTTGTAAGGGCAGCCCTTTCCAAGGCGAGCAAGGATGCCACCATGAACGAGATCGCGGAACTCATCAAGAAGACTGCATTCAAGATCACCAGGATGGGTCAGCTTGTAGGAGCAGAAGCAGCCCAGATGCTGGGAGTTCCCTTCGGCATCATCGATCTTTCCCTGGCGCCTACTCCTGCAGTGGGAGACAGCGTGGCATATATCCTGGAAGAGATAGGACTTGAGAAGTGCGGCACACATGGCACCACCGCAGCGCTGGCAATGCTGAACGACGCGGTAAAGAAGGGCGGAGTAATGGCGTCATCATCTGTGGGAGGACTCTCAGGAGCATTCATACCCGTATCTGAGGACGCAGGCATGATAGCCGCTGCCAGAGCCGGAGCCTTGAGCATAGAGAAACTGGAAGCGATGACCGCTGTATGTTCGGTGGGTCTTGATATGATAGTTATCCCCGGAGATACCCCTGCATCCACCATCTCTGCCATCATAGCAGACGAGGCTGCCATAGGAATGGTGAATTCCAAGACTACAGCGGTCCGCGTGATCCCGGCAATAGGTGTGGAAGAGGGTCAGGAACTTGAATTCGGAGGACTTCTGGGAAGCGGTCCAGTGATGAAGGTGAGAAAAGAATCTTCAGATATCATGATCAGCCGCGGCGGAAGGATCCCGGCACCCATACAGAGCTTAAAGAATTAAAATCAGCGCGAAAGCGCTGATTTTTTTTGACAGTTCAGAGCTATCTGTGATATATTTATCTTAACAGAAACTTAACACCTGTTTACAGATCAGGAGGACAGTATGTACAGAGCAGACGGGAACAAGGTGAGAACTAAAGATGCTATGTATGAGATCGTACCATATATAATGCCGAAGCGTTTCGATGCATCCAACAGCATCAAGGTGGATATAGATCTGGAGAAGATACAGGAGTATTCCAGGAAGTGCCGGGCGAAGGGAGTTAAGATGAGCCATATGTCGATCCTCATCGCCGCTTATTTAAGGCTGGTATCGCAGAATCCGCTTCTGAACCGTTTCGCCATGAATAAGAAGATCTATGCCAGGAATCATTTCTGCGTGTGCTTTGTGACGCTTAAGCCGGATAACGATACGGACACGGTGACCAAGGTGTACTTCGATCTGGACGATGATATCTTCACGGTGAACAGCAGGATAGAAGAGGCTATAGCTAAAGTGCAGTCCGGAAACGAGAACAACAGCATGGATGACTTCATGCATAAGCTCCTGGCTGTGCCGTTCCTCTTAAGGGGAGCTATAGGAGGGATCAAGCTTCTGGACAAGTACTTCACCATACCCTTCAGTCTGGTGGATATAAGTCCTTTCCATACGTCTCTCTTTGTAACCAACCTGGCGTCCATCAGGACCGACACCATCATGCACCACCTCTATGAATTCGGCACCACCGGAGTTTTCATATCCATGGGTAAGCCTGTCAAGAAGACCTATCTGGATGAAGATGGAAACGCCTATGAGAAGAAGATCATGGAGCT
>JAZQAY010000097.1:0-33121 GCA_045545455.1 Anaerovoracaceae bacterium
AATCGGTGGCGGCGGAAAGTCCGGTCTTCTTTGCTTATACGAAGCTAAGAAGAGAGCTGGCGTAACTGGTTTAGTAGTATGTGCTGCTGGTTCCCAGAAGTCCGAAGACAGAGCAAGATCTCTCGACCTTGCTGATGCTTACTTCCACCTTGACGCTACAGATGCAGTTGCAATGTACAACAAGGCTATGGAATTAACAGACGGCGAATTATTCGACGTAGTTATCAACGTAGTATCCATCGAGAACACAGAGATGGCTTCCATCCTCTCCTGCAAGGACGACGGAATCGTTTACTTCTTCTCCATGGCAACATCCTTCACAAAGGCTTCCCTCGGAGCTGAAGGCGTAGGCAAGGACGTTAACATGATCATGGGTAACGGCTACACCAAGGGACATGCAGAAATCACTCTTCAGTGCTTAAGAGAGCATGAAGGACTCAAGAATCTCTTCAAGGAGATGTACGCATAATCTTTTGATTTTGCCTGATCATTAAAAACAGGGGGCTGCTTCGGCAGCCCCATAATGACTCTCACATTATTATTTAAGGAGAAATTAATATGGCTATTAGAAACTGGAAAGACATTCCTCTTTTCAAGGACGTAACCGACGAACAGTGGAATGACTGGCATTGGCAGGTTGAGCACAGACTCTCAACCGTAGAAGAGATCGCTCAGGTAATCAACCTTTCCGAGCAGGAAAAGGAAGATATCGAGAAGGTCATCGGCGGATTCAGAGTAGGAATCACCCCTTATTATGCTTCCCTCATGGATCCCGACGATCCGAGAGATCCCGTCAGAATGCAGGCTGTTCCCACACTTGCAGAAATGCACAGATCACCTGCTGACGACCTCGATCCTCTTCACGAGGATGCTGACTCACCGGCTCCCGGACTTACCCACAGATATCCCGACAGAGTTCTTTTCCTGATCACAGACCAGTGCTCAATGTACTGCAGACACTGCACCAGAAGAAGACTCGCAGGAGAAACTGACGGCGCAAGATCAAGAGAAGACATCGATGCATGTATCGAATACATCAGAAAGACTCCCGAAGTTCGTGACGTCCTTCTTTCAGGCGGAGACGCTCTCCTCGTTGAGGATGAGACTCTTGAATACATCATTTCCGAACTCAGAAAGATCGATCACGTTGAGATCGTAAGACTTGGATCCAGAACTCCTGTAGTACTTCCTCAGAGAATCACTCCTGAGCTCGTAGCTATGCTCAAGAAGTATCACCCGATCTGGCTCAACACTCACTTCAATCATCCTAAGGAAATGACTCCCGATTCAGCAAGAGCTTGCCAGATGCTTGCTGACGCAGGTATCCCTCTCGGCAACCAGTCCGTACTCCTTCGTGGCGTAAACGACTGCAAGCACATCATGAGAGACCTCGTTCAGATCCTTGTTAAGAACAGAGTACGTCCTTACTACATCTACATCTGCGACCTCTCAATGGGTATCGAGCACTTCAGAACCTCCGTATCCAAGGGAATCGAGATCATCGAAGGTCTCAGAGGACACACTTCCGGATATTGCGTACCTACATTCGTAGTTGACGCTCCCGGCGGCGGCGGAAAGACTCCTGTAATGCCTCAGTACATCATTTCCGAGACACCTAACAAGGTTATTCTCAGAAACTACGAGGGTATCATTACAACCTACACAGAGCCTAACCTTCCTGAGCTTCCTTGCACATGCGACTACTGCACAGGCAAGAAGACCTATAAGTATCAGGGCGTATCCGCTCTCGGCGAAGGTCCTGAGATCAAGACCATCGAGCCTGCACATCTCGCAAGACACGAGAGAAATAAACACTAATAGTTTTCCCGGTTTCCGGGATCTGAAAAAGATCATCATAGGGAGGCCCTTTATGGGTCTCCCTATAGGTGCGTAAAAGAGGTATTCGTTTTTATGGGGTTATTGTACGACCTGTCAAATAAATATAAGACGCTTTCCATAGTAGGCATGGCCAAAAATGCCGGCAAGACCACAGCTTTGAATTTTTTGATCGAAGAAGCTATGGACGAAGGAATAGTGCTCGGTATCACGTCGACAGGAAGGGATGGGGAGACTCAGGACCTCGTCACGGGAACTGAGAAACCCAGGGTATACCTGGATCAGGGGACCCTGGTGTCCGTGCCGTCACAGCTTTTCGGACTTGCAGACGCAGGCCTTGAGATACTGAGGCGCACGAAGTATTCAACTGCCATCGGTGAGCTTCTCATATGCAAAGTACAGGATGCCGGCTATGTACAGATAGCCGGGCCCGTCATCAATTCAGAAACAAAGAAACTCTGTCAGGACATGTTCGCCCTGGGCTGCGACCTTATCATGATCGACGGAGCCATCGACAGGAAGACCATAGCATCTCCCGAAACCTCGGATGCCATAATACTTGCCACAGGCGCTGTGCTCAGCCGCTCCATGAAGAAGGTGGTGGAGGAGACCGCTCACGTGGTGCACCTTTACGGACTACCTGAGTTCGATGAGAACGACAAGGTGACGGAGTTCATCAGGCAGGATAATTTTGAACATATCATCGCATTCAATGACAAGGGCGAGGGGAAAGTGCTTGACCTGGTTACGGGTCTGGGCGCAGCAAGATACATCGACGATGCCATTGAAGACGATACAAGATACATTTTCATTCCGGGTGCTTTCACTAATTCCGTTGTGGCGGACATCAGCAGCAAGCATTTGAAACAGGTGGAATTCATACTTAAGGATCCAACCAAGATATTTGTGAACATCATGGACTGGAGCCAGCTGAGGAAGCGCGGCTTCAAGGTGAAAGTCCTGAAAAACATCGAGATCGCTGCTATCACGGTAAACCCCTGGGCTCCTCAGGGATATACCTTCGATTCAGATATACTCATAGAAGAGATGAAGAAACTGATCCCGGATATGCCGATCATCGACGTAAGAAAGTAGGTGAAAGCCTATGTACATGGGGAAAAACCGCAGACTGGCCAACGTCAAGACCAGACATGAGACCGGTCTGGATTATATAACACAGAAACTGAATATTGAGACTCCCTTCGGTAAGAAGGTCCTTAAGGACCTTAAACCCTTCTTTCCTGGCGAGGAGGAGGAATTAAGAGAAGAACTCTCCAGAGTTAACGACCTTGTGGAGTACGCTAAGAACAACAAGCGCACCATAGAACTCCTCAGCGAAGTATTCATGGAAGTAAAGGACGCAGGAAGAACTGCCGAGAGAGCTGAGAAATCAGTTCTCACCGTCCTTGAGATCTACGAGATCAAATCTCTGCTTCTTCTTATGGAGAAGTACATGAAGCTTCTTCAGTCTGAAGAGACTTCCACATTTGAACATTCCAACCACTGCTGCCTTCCGGGAGAAGAGCAGAAGGGAACTGAGACTGTTGGAGGAAATGTCATTCCCGAGAGGTATCACCTTAAGGATATGACGGAGCTTCTGGATACTCTGGATCCGAGAAAGGACAGGATCAACACCTTCTATATCTACGATGAGTTCAGCCCCAAGCTCGGAGAGATCCGCAGGGCCAAGAGGGACATAGAGATCTCCATCAGGAAGGAACAGAAGGTAAAGAGGGAAGAGATCCACAAGCAGTATGGTATCATGCTCACACCGAAGTTCGACATCGTGATCTCCAAATCGCATCCGGACTTCCAGAAGGTCAGCGAGATAGAGGCTTTGGAGATGACAGATCAGGACTACGTGTCCGCCACCTTCGTTTTAAAGCCTAACGACAGGGTATTCGAACTCCAGAAGGAGATCGACAAACTGAGCGAGGCCATGGACGAGGAAGAGGAGAGGATCTGTGCAGTCCTTTCGAAAAAGATCGCAGATTCCAAGGATGATCTTCTCTATAACTGCGAGAGGATCGGAGCGTTTGACTTTGCCCTTGCCAAGGCCAAATACGCAATCCAGCATGACTGCGTGGAGCCTGAGATCGTGGAGGAACACGTCATCGAATTCGAAGACGGGAGAAATCTCCAGGTCGAGGATATCCTGAATTCCAAAGGAAAGAAGTACTGTCCTGTATCAATATCTCTGAAAAACGGCGTGACCTGCATAACAGGAGCCAACATGGGTGGAAAGACCATATCCCTCAAACTTGCCGGTCAGGTTCCCATACTGGCGCAGTACGGGTTCTTTGTTCCCGCCAAGAGCGCGAAGATCGGGCTTTCCAATTTCATGCAGATGCTGATCGGGGATTCGCAGTCTGTTGAAAGAGGTCTCTCAAGCTTTGGCTCCGAGATGGAGGAACTGAAGGAGATCCTCGACAACAGCGTGGACCGTTCACTGATACTTATAGATGAGATAGCCTCCGGAACAAACCCGGTGGAGGGACTGGCTCTTTCAAGAGCACTTGTGGACTATCTCATAGACAAACCGTATATTACTCTTTTCACGACTCACTTCGAAACTGTTACGGAGGCGGACAACGTGGTCAATCTCCAGGTCGTAGGTCTGGCAAACTGCAACTTCGAGCTCCTGAACCGTGAGATACAGTATGCGAACCGCCGCGAAAGGATAAATATAATCTCGAAATACATGGACTATCGTCTCAGAAGAGTAGAGGAAAACAAACAGGTACCTAAAGATGCCCTGAACATTGCTAAAATGCTTGGATTGAGCAGCGAGATAATTGACAGGGCAAAGAATTATATTAAATGAGGAGAAAAAGGATGAAAAGCAAATTAAATCTCGATTTCAAGGTTGTAGACAGTGCTCGTCAGCATGCTGCTAACATCGCTCACGATATGCAGGACTTCATCGACAGACACACCACTGTATCAACCGAAAGAACGATCCTGAGACTTCTGGGAGTTGACGGCGTTGACGAAGTAGACAATCCGCTTCCCAACGTAGTCGTTGACCAGATCAAGGAAGCAGGAGCTCTTCCTACAGGTGCAGCTTACTGGATGGGAAATGCTGTCGTACAGACAGGCAAGACCCCTCAGGAGATCGCTGAGGAAATAGGAGCAGGCAAGCTTGAGATCACAAAGCTTCCCACATGCCCTCAGGAAGAAGCAGCTAAAGCGCTTGAACCTTTCATTCAGGCAACATTTGACAGGATCGACGCTCAGAAGGCTAAGAGAGCAGAATATCTCCAGAGGATCGGAGAAGGACCGGAGCCTTACCTCTACGTAATCGTAGCTACAGGTAACATCTACGAGGACGTTATCCAGGCTCAGGCTGCAGCCCGTCAGGGTGCAGACATCATCGCTGTAATCAGAACCACAGCTCAGTCACTTCTTGACTACGTTCCTTACGGACCTACGACAGAAGGTTTCGGCGGTACCTACGCTACACAGGAAAACTTCAGGATCATGAGAAAAGCTCTTGACGAAGTCGGTGAAGAAGTAGGAAGATACATCAGACTCTGCAACTACTCATCCGGTATGTGCATGCCTGAGATCGCCGCTATGGGAGCTCTCGAAAGACTCGATGTAATGCTGAACGACGCTATCTACGGCATCCTGTTCAGAGACATCAACATGCAGAGAACTCTGGTCGACCAGTTCATGTCCAGGGTGATCATCGGATACTGCGGTATCATCTTCAACTCCGGCGAGGACAACTACCTCACCACTGACGATGCTATCGAATCCGCTCACACCGTAACCGCTTCCCAGTTCATCAACGAACAGTTCGCAGTACTTGCAAACATTCCTGAGAACCAGATGGGACTCGGCCACGCATTTGAAATGGATCCTTCCACAGAGGACGGATTCCTTCTTGAACTTTCACAGGCTATCATGGCAAGAGAGATCTTCCCTAACGCAAGACTCAAATACATGCCTCCTACAAAGTTCATGACAGGTAACATCTTCAGAGGACATCTTCAGGACGCTCTGTTCAACCTGGTAGCTATCTGGTCAGGTCAGTCACTTCAGCTCCTGGGAATGCTCACAGAAGCTATCCACACACCTCATATGCAGGATAGATATCTGTCCATCGAAAACGCTAAATACATCTTCAACAACTGCAAGCACATCGGAGACGAAGTAGAGTTCAAGGAAGGCGGAATCGTTCAGAGCCGTGCTCACGAAGTACTCGACAAGGCAAATGCTCTCCTTGCAGAAGTTGAAAAGGACGGCCTGTTCAAGACTATCGAACAGGGTAAGTTCGGCGGAGTAAAGCGTCCGTTCGACGGCGGACACGGTCTTGAAGGCGTTTGCGTAAAGGGTGAGAACTATTTCAATCCTTTCATCGCAAGATTCATGGATCATGAGTAAGGAGGAAAGTATAATGGCAGATAATAAGAATACAGCTATCGCTCAGGTTGATCTGACTCAGGTCAAGCCCTACGGCGACGCTTTAAACGATGGTAAAGTAGAGATGGCATTCACACTTCCTGTTCCTTACAGTGAAGAAGCTGAAGAATGCGCTAAGCAGTACGTAAAGAAGCTCGGTTTCCAGGAACCGAACGTAACATACTATCATGAACTGACACCCGGATTCACATTCTTTGTTGTATACGGTTCAGCTCAGCAGACGATCGACTTCACAGCTATCAACGTACCTAAGGTAGAAGGTACCGTTATGGACCGTGTTGAGTGCGGTGAATGGATCGGCGAGCACATCGGAAGAGATATCACCGTAGTAGGTGCTTCCATCGAATCCGACGCTCATACAGTAGGTATCGACGCTATCATGCAGATGAAGGGCTTCCACGGTCATTTCGGTCTTGAAAGATTCAAGAACGTAGTTCCTTACAACATGGGATCCCAGGTACCTTGCGAAGAACTGATCGCAAAGGCTAAGGAAGTAAACGCCGACGCTATCCTCGTATCACAGACAGTAACCCAGAAGGATATCCACATCATCCAGCTTACAAAGATGGAAGAACTCCTCGAAGCTGAAGGTCTCCGTGACAAGATCATCCTTACATGCGGCGGTCCCCGTATCTCTCACGAACTCGCTCAGGAGCTCGGATATGATGCAGGTTTCGGCCCCGGCAAGTATGCTGAGCACGTAATGTCCTTCATCATGCAGGAAGTTGAAAAGCGCGGATGGCAGGATAAACCGCTTATCGCAGACAGATAATCTGAAACTGATCGGCAGCAGGGGTACAAAATCTTCTGAATTCTCAAAAAAAATCAAAAGAATGCCCCTGTCAAAGTCATTTTCTATTGACTAAAGGCTGTTAAATAGTGTAGGATTATAAAGTACCGATGACTAATCAAATCAAATATATTTTTTAGGAAGGTGAAAAAACTATGATTAATAAGATCAAGACTGCTCAGGAAGCAGTTGCCGGCGTTCAGGACGGTATGACTATCATGGTCGGCGGATTCCTTGCAACAGGTTCCCCCGAGATCCTCATGGACGCACTGGTAGAGAAGGGTGTTAAGCACCTTACAGTAATCGCTAACGATGGTGGACTCGCTGAAGGACAGCCTAATCCGTTCCCCGGCAAGACATCCCGTGGCGTAGGTAAGTTACTCGACCATCACATGGTTGACCACATCATCGCTTCCCACCTCGGTGTAAACCCCAGACTGAATGAGCAGTTTGCTGAAGGCACTCTTAAATACACTCTCGTTCCTCAGGGAACATTAGCTGAGAAGATCAGAGCAGCAGCATACGGACTTGGCGGCGTTCTTACTCCTACCGGACTTGGAACACCTATGGAAACTGAACTTGACGAACTCGGAAGAAAGAAGAAAGTAGTAGAGATCGAAGGTAAGAAGTACCTCTTCGAAATGCCTCTTCACGCTGATTTTGCATTCTGCAGACCTACAGTTGCAGATAAGTTTGGTAACTTCTACTGCGCAAAAGCTACTAAGAACTTCAACTATGTAATGGCAAGTGCAGCTAACCACACAATCATTGCACCTGAGAAGCTGGTTGAAATCGGAGCAGTAGATCCTGATATCTTTGCGGTATCCGGAACATTAGTAGACACTATCGTGGAAGGAGAAAAGCCATGGCAGATTTAAAAGAAAGAATCGCAAGAAGATGCGCATTAGAATTTGAAGATGGAGATTTCATCAACCTCGGTATTGGAATGCCTACAATGGTAGCAGATTACATTGCTGACGATATCATCGTAACTTGCCACTCAGAGAACGGATTCGCAGGTATCGATGCAATGGCAGATGAAACAAATCTCGACGTTGACATCATCAACTCCGGCGGACAGTACGTAACCGTACTTCCCAGAGTTAAGTATTTCGACACAGCAGAGTCCTTCGGACTTGTTCGTGGCGGACACGTTAAGGCTACCGTACTCGGCGCTATGGAAGTTGCTGAGAACGGAGACCTTGCAAACTGGATCGTACCCGGCAAGAAGGTCGCAGGTATGGGCGGAGCTATGGACCTTTGCGTAGGATGCCCTAACGTAATCATCACCATGCTTCACACACAGAAGGGCGCACCCAAGATCAAGAAGCATTGCACACTTCCTCTTACAGCTGAGAAGTGCGTAACCAAGATCATCACTGAGATGTGCGTTATCGAAGTTAGAGAAGACGGACTTTGGGTAACCGAACTTCATCCTGATTTCACCAAGGAAGAAGTACAGGCTGCTACAGAAGCTGAACTTCACTGGGATCCTGATTGCAAGCCTTATCAGGAAGACTAATAACAGGCATTTAAAAAGCAGTTCCTTAGGAACTGCTTTTTTATTATCTTAAATGCTTCTCGATAAGATCGATAAAGGTCTCCACGTAATCCATCTTGGTGAAGATCGCTCTTGCCTGGATGTCGTTTCCGCCGCCCTTGCCGTTGTATATGCCGGCGTTTTCCTTGACCAGCTTACCGCAGTTGATGCTTCCGTCCGAAACCAGTAGAACCGTTGTCGATGGCTCATGTATGAGGAAGGCCATTTTTTTTATGTGCGGACTGAGGGCGCGTCCAAGCTGAGTCAGATCGTCTAATGACAATATATTATAGCTTTCTGTGGGAAGACCATTATCATATGAACCTGTCTCCAGAGCGTTCACTATACGCGAGCATTCGCGGGATATGATCTCCTTTTTAAGAAGGGAAAGCTGATAGGCTTTAGCGCTGTTCTTTTCGGACTGGGCGTCGTATTTGGAAAGGATGTCCTCCGTTCCTGCGCTGAGCTTTCTGCCGAGGGTGTGAAGAGTATCCATCTCTTCCTGGTATCTCCTGAAGGCTCTTCTTCCTGCTTCGAAGTATATCCGGTACATTCCCTTATTGGATTCCATTTTGAAGGCCTTGATAAGACCGACCTGGGCGGTGGACTTAAGGTGAGTTCCGCAGCAGGCTACACAGGCCCAGTCGTAGTCGGTTGAACCGAAGCCCACAAGGGTTATATCCTCCTCGACTGTGAGAGGCTTGCGCATGGGTTCTTTCCTGGCTTCATCAAAGGAATCGAAATGCCGCACTATCATTGGGAGGTCCTGATAAATGATCTCATTCGAGATCAGCTCGGCCTTTTTAACCATGTCCCAGGTAATGGAATCGACTTTGGCACGGTCTTCCAGAGATATATCGATGGTCATATATTCGTCGCCCGTGTGGAAACCGCGGTTGGTACCGCCGAACTCACGGTCGAAAACTCCTGTGAAGATATGTTCTC
Organism: Anaerovoracaceae bacterium; assembly: GCA_045545455.1. Classification (GTDB taxonomy): domain Bacteria; phylum Bacillota; class Clostridia; order Peptostreptococcales; family Anaerovoracaceae; genus RUG754. The sequence continues at coordinate 9,540 of JAZQAY010000097.1, forward strand.
CGGTATGGCGCTGCATGTTATCAAAGCGCCTTTCCCAGTTTATTTCCATAGAGCAATCTGAACCGGCGGCTATGGGATCATTGGTATCCAGAACGTGAAGTATCTCGCCGTCCTTTTCGATGACCTTTATAACGCTGTATGCGGCCATATTTTCACCTTTAAGAGTGATGATACCGGTATCCCAGGGCTGTCCTCCGCCTTCAGGGAAGAACACTGTGCGGTCCGTAATGACTGCAGCATGCCCCTCAAAAGGGAAGGAATCCAGGATAACTGCCTCTGTATTTTTCAGATATGGATTTTCTTTAAATAGTTTTTTTGTCTTCATCACACAATCTCCTTGTTTGAAAAGTATAACATAATTGAAGTATAAAATAAATAGCGAACATTGGCGAAATAATCTGTGGATAACTTTCTCTTGACAAAAGTTGTTAACAGGCTCCATCCTTGATTTTTAAGGCTTCGCGGTAGTTTTAGTTTTCCACAGCCTCTTGTTGAAAAAATTGTATACGATTTAAGCATATGCTGTTGATAACTCTCGGAAGCGTTGATTTAAGCCACTTCCGGAATTGTTGAAAACTATTCGCCAAAAAAGAACAAAGGTTGACATAATTTATAAAAATGATAAAATCCTTGTGTTATTAATAATAAATTTGTTTAAAAAACTATAAAGGTTCTATATTAAAAATATATAAAACAGGAAAGGAAACTCCAATGTATTACGATTTTTTTGGAAATAACTCATTCTGGGGTGCACAGGACTATTACGCAGGGCTTCAGAGAGCCTTTTTCTGGATAGTGGGTCTTGTCATCGCCGCAATAGCGCTCGGGATCATTCTGAATGCAAGCTTCCTCAAAAGATCAAATGAGGGAAAGTTCAAAGGATTCTGGGGAAAGGTATATGATATCTTTTCGATGAACAGATTCTATACAGAGGATATAGTTAAATTTTTAGGTGTGATCACGTTTCTCATCATAACATTTATAGGCCTGTATATGATCTTCACCGGAAGCATCGCAGGCGGCGTGCTTTTGATAATCTTCGGAAACATAGCTGCGCGTCTTGGGTATGAACTGATAATCATGTTCGCCATACTTACGAGAAAGACCGTATCTATGGACAGAAGACTCAAGGGTATCGAGAAGTTCTATTCAGACGACATGGAGGACTGGGAGAACGGAGATAACAGCGCTCAGAACGGCGTGACACCTGAAGAGGAGTATGAGACAGCTTCTGCAGAAAGAGAAGGGATGACCTTTGAAGAAAAGCTGAAAGAAGCCTTCGGAGACCTGGAGGAGACCGAAAAATACGGTTACGACGAGGAATGTAAGGAGTGCGATAACTGGGACGAGGTAAGCCAGGACTGCTATTGTGAGGACGACTGTCTCACCTGCGATAAGCCGGATCAGGATAAAAAGGAGAGCGGGAACGCGCCTTTACTGGACGAGGGAGAGGCGGAGCCTGAACCGTCTGAAGAAGAGGCAGAGACTGCGGAAACTGAAAAAGAAGAGTAAAAAGAAAAGCACCTTTGATTTTCAAAGGTGCTCTTTTAATGTCATGTGTGAAAAGTTCAGATGCCGGCCTGCTCTCTGAGGGTCTCCGCTTTATCGGTGTGCTCCCAGGGAAGGTCGATGTCTGTTCTTCCGAAATGTCCGTAAGCTGCTGTCTGACGGTAGATGGGACGGCGAAGGTCGAGAGCCCTGATGATGCCACCCGGGGTAAGTTCGAAGTTCTTTCTTACAAGAGCTGCGATCTTCTCATCGTCAATTGCGCCGGTTCCGAAGGTATCCACCAGGATGGATACCGGTTCGGCGATACCGATGGCGTATGCCAGCTGGATCTCACATTTCTTAGCGAGGCCGGCAGCAACGATGTTCTTGGCAGCATATCTTGCAGCATAGGTCGCGGAACGGTCTACCTTAGTGGGGTCCTTTCCTGAGAAAGCACCGCCGCCGTGGCGTGCATATCCGCCGTAGGTGTCTACTATGATCTTTCTTCCCGTAAGACCTGAATCTCCGTGAGGTCCGCCTATAACGAAGCGGCCGGTGGGATTTACGTAGTACTTGGTCTCTTCGTCCATCAGCTCTTCAGGAATGATGGGTCTTACAACGTATTCCATAAGGTCTTTTCTGATCTGTTCCTGAGTCACGTCGGGATCGTGCTGAGTGGAGATGAGGACTGTGTCGATCCTCTTCACTTCATCACCGTCGTATTCTACAGTCACCTGGGTCTTGCCGTCAGGTCTGAGATATTTCAGAGTTCCGTCCTTACGAACGTCAGCAAGTCTCTTGGCAAGCTTGTGGGCAAGGGAGATAGCCATAGGCATGAGTTCAGGGGTCTCATCACACGCATAACCGAACATGATCCCCTGGTCTCCTGCTCCTCCGACAGTGTCGTTGGTTCCCATGGCGATATCCGCAGACTGTTCGTCGATGGCGGTAAGGATAGCGCAGGTGTTTCCGTCGAAACCATATTCACCCTTATCGTAGCCGATCTCCTTGATGACTTTTCTTGCAAGTCCGGGTATATCCACGTAGGCATTTGTGGTGATCTCACCCATTATCATGGCGTATCCAGTGGTGGTAGTTGTCTCGCATGCTACTCTTCCGTTGGGATCCTGAGAAAGTATCTCGTCAAGGATCGCATCTGAGATCTGGTCGCAGACTTTATCGGGATGTCCTTCTGTAACTGATTCTGATGTAAATAGTCTTTTCATCTATTCCTCCTATAAATTATTCTTTGCCTTAGTCCGAATTCACCTGTATTTCCAATAAAACAGCCTCTCCGAAAAGAGGCGTGGAATTTCTTGATTCATCCGTCCTCATCTTTCGGATCACAGGATCACGTAGGATTTAGCACCTTCGAAAAGACCTAAGTCTTCGCGGGTTGCCGGGCTTCATAGGGCCTAGTCCCTCAGCCGCTCTTGATAAGGCATATTTTTTTGCTACAAATAATGATATATCAATAACAGGATAATGTCAATAGGCGGAAGCTGTGCCGGGACAACTTTACCTCGATTTGTCTTGAAAACGATACGTTTAATCTGTATACTTTAATTATGTTCAAAGTAGTAAACGGAGGACTTCTGGAAGGAAGTTCCAATTCGCGCAAAAAATTCATATCTTCATATATAACGAATACCAGGCTCATGGGAGTTACCGGGATCACAGTGCACTGGAAGCTCACGGATAATGTGACAAACACTGAATTCTGGCAGTGTTTCTATCTGGATGCGGAGGAGTTCGGCTTTGATTCCTATGAGAGCGTTGTGGGACCTGATGATAAAGAGACCGAAGAAAAGGCTCTGAGTCTGGCAGACAGACTTATGGGAGGTCTGGGAGGTGTTCCGGTAGAGATCACCGAAAGGGAGACAAGAGGGTTGATCCAGGACTACGTGCTGATCAACAGGAAGAAAGCTATACCTGTCCCGGAGGATGCTGAGATCGACTTCATAATGAAGCCTGAAGTCATACTTTCCATTGGGGAAAGAAAAGCTCTCATGGATAAACAGTGCGAGGAGATAACAGGGGATTACCAGCTGGTGAACTACTTCATAATGAGGTGTGTGGGACATGACTTCGAAGCGGCGAGATACCTTTCGGGTGAAGGAATAGATCTTTCAGCATTCAGGGGATACGGTCCCAGGGCACTGATCAGGAACAGCTGTGAACTCACCGGATCTGATTTCAATTCCGGTAAAGGTGACAGCTTCAGGACTGCCTGGACATACAGGTGTACCTCCCTGATTGAGGACAGCGGCTGGTATGAGGTGATGACCTCTAAAGTAACGGTAGGGGATCTCAGGGTCATCGGATTTTCTGTGACCGGCAGGGAGAGCATTTCTCCGATGGAAGCGGATATGATGACGAAAAGAGCTGAATACGTCATCCTGAATGAGTTGGATACGGATCCCTCAGAATTCACCAAGAGCTCCTCAGCATATACCGAAAGGTCTCAGGAGACGCGTTATGAAAACGGAAGACTGTTCATCATCTTCAAACAGGATAACAGCCATGTTTCAAGAAAGACGTATAAGATACACGACGACGTCTTCGGATCAGTCTTTGTAAACGATATCGGTCAGCTCATAGTCGCATCCTTCTCAAAGGAAGACGCAGACGAAATAGAGCGGTCCATATTAAAGAGGATGGGAAAAGAAAGGGTCTTCATGGCCGTCAGGTACAGTTTTGATATGCCGGTTCTCTACGAATACGTGAAGTCCGGCTATGATGATTTCGAGGACTTCATCGATGCCATCAGTTTTGACACGTCAGAAGACTGATAATAAAGGATGAAAAACAGCATTTTCAGGAACAAAAAATACATACGCTGCCTGGTCCTGGTGATCTGGCTTGTGATCTGGTACCTGGCTGCACATCTGGTTGGGAGCGAGCTGATCCTTCCGGGACCTCACGCGACTGTTATGGCGCTCATAGGTCTCGTAAGGACTGAGACGTTCTGGTTCAACGTGCTTTGGACACTGCTGAGGACCGTGCTGGGTATAGTGATATCATTTGGAGCCGGAGCGGTGTTTGCGGTTCTTGCCGGCAGGAGCATTCCGGTCAGGGAGTTTCTGAGACTTCCCGTAAACTTCTTTAAGAGTATACCGGTAATGGCCATCATAATCTACGTTATCCTCATAGTGAGATCGGACTGGGTGGCTGTGGTCGTTTGCTTTCTTATGTGTTTCCCCATAGCCTATACAAACGTATTGAACGGACTGGAGGCCATGGACATTAAGAACACTGAACTTGGAACGGTTTCCGGCCTTAGCGGCAGGCAGATGAGCAGGTATATAATAAGGCCGTCCCTGGAGACTCAGATAAAGACGGCTTTAAGCCTTATAACAGCTATGAGCTGGAAGGTGGTCGTGGCATCGGAAGTCCTGGCTATCCCGAAGTTCTCCATAGGATATCAGATGCTGAATTCCAAATATTACCTAGAGACAGCAGATCTTTTCGCATATATCATAGTATTGATAGTGCTGAGCTTCGCTCTGGAAAAACTGGTGGCGAAGCTTACGGAGCTGGTCCCTTCAAGGCTTGGGAGGCACATAGAGTCCGAAGTCATTAAGGCTGAGATGGAAGTGCCCGGGAAGGCCCCTGAAGAAATAAGCTTTGACAGAGTCAGCAAGACTTTTATCAATGAGGACGGGGGCATCAGCAAAGCTCTGGATGATTTCTCATGTAAGTTCACTCCGGGGATCACTGCAGTCCTTGCGCCTTCCGGAGCGGGTAAGACTACAATGGCAAGACTGATCACAGGGCTTGATATTCCTGATTTGGGGAAGGTGAGCGTACCTGAAGATGCACGTATTGGATACCTGTTCCAGGAGGACAGGCTTCTTCCCTGGCTCAGCGTGAGGGACAATATGCTTCTCTCTGTTATTTCCGGAAACTTTACAGGTAAGGATCCCATGAAAGCTGCGGAGGAAACAGCTGAAAAACTTGAGATAAAGGATGCGCTGGGTATGATGCCTTCAGAACTCTCTGGGGGTATGGCTCACAGGGCAGCCCTTGGAAGGACACTTTTATACGGCGGAAACATTCTTATACTCGATGAGCCCTTCAGGGGGCTTGATGAAGAACTCAGAGACCGCATAATAGAAGATATCATGCCTGAGCTGAGACCGGATGACGTGCCCAGGACTGTGATACTAATAACACATGACGAGGAACTCGCCGAAAGACTGGCGGACAAGGTTATAAGGATATAGAAATGAAAGAGGGCTGCAGATGACTGCAGCCCTTTTAAACGCTATTTCATTTTCTGTCTGATGGATGACATCCTGTCGAGAGCCTTTAAGAGGGTCTCGTCTTTTTTTGCGAAATGGAAGCGGATGTAGTTGTTCACTGGCTCCTTGAAAAAGCTGGAACCGGGAACGGTACCTACTCCAACCTTCTCGCAGAGGCGTTCCGCGAACTCAAGATCGGATTCACCAGGTCTCGCGAACTCTGAGATATCCATCATAACGTAATATGCTCCCTGGGGTACGTTATGCGCGAGGCCTATATCATCCATTCCCTTGAGGAAAAGGTCTCTCTTATGCGTATAGTGGGCGAGGAGCTCGTCGTAGTAGGAATCAGGGAACTGAAGTCCGGTGACAACTGCCTCCTGAAGAGGATGAGCTGCTCCTACCGTCAGGAAATCGTGGACCTTTCTGATGCGGTCGGTGATCTCATAGGGAGCTATTGTGTAGCCCAGTCTCCATCCTGTGATGGAATATGTCTTGGAGAGGGATCCTGTGCAGACTGTTCTTTCGCGCATTCCGGGAAGGGATGCGATATACACGTGCTCATAGGGCTTGTACACTATATGCTCGTATACCTCGTCTGTCACGCAGTATGCATCGTATTTCTTGATTATATCAGCGATCACTGTGAGCTCTTCTCTGGTGAAGACCTTGCCGCAGGGGTTCGATGGATTGCAGAGGATCAGAGCCTTGGCTCCGTTTCTGAAAGCATCCTCCAGAACTTCGGGATCGAAGTCATAGGTAGGGGGTACAAGAGGGATATATATAGGTTCAGCACCTGAAAGGATAGTGTCAGCACCATAGTTCTCATAGAAGGGAGAGAAGATGGCGACCTTGTCGCCGGGGTTGCAGATGGTCATCATTGCAGCCATCATGGCTTCAGTTCCTCCGCAGGTCATAACGATCTCTTCCTCAGGGTCTATATCGATACCCATAAAGTGTGACTGTTTGGCAGCCAGCGCGTGTCTGGTGCTCTCGGCTCCCCAGGTCAGGGAGTACTGCTGATAGCGTCCGTCCTCAGCTACTTCCTTAAGACGTTCTACAAGTTCCTTCGGAGGATCAAAGTCAGGGAATCCCTGAGACAGGTTGACTGCATCATATTTCAGGCTTATACGTGTCATGCGCCTGATGACTGAATCTGTGAAGGTATCTGTACGGTGTGATAATGGTTTCATATGCTTTGCCTTCCTTTGCTGTAAAAAAACTAAATATGTAAAACAGTATATCATAAAAATATGTGTTTGCAACGCATGAAAATAAATATTTTTTGTTTACAAACAACAAACGTTAGTCTTATAATTAACATATTGATTCTATAGATATAAAAAGGAGTTATATATGTACGATTTTACCGATATGGAAAAATACCCTGTAGCGGTACTTGGAGCAGGTTCAGTAGGCAGGACCTGCGCGGCAGACTGCAAACTCGCAGGAAACACAGTAAGGATATTTGATATCCAGCCCTTCGCGGAGCAGTCTCTCAAATATCTCGCCAAGACCGGAGTTACACTGGTGGGACATCCGAAGAACAAATACGGCTTTGACAGACTGGGTAACGCTAAGTTCGACATGATAACGGACAACATGGCTGAAGCAGTCGACGGAGCTAAGCTGATCCTTGTGTGCATTCCGTCAGTTGCACATGAATTGTTCTTTGAACAGCTGGCGCCCCTTCTCAGGGACGGAATGATCGTCCACATCATACCTGACAACTACGGTTCACTCAGACTGAGGAAACACATGAGAGCCATAGGAAATGATGCCAAGGTCATAATCGGCGGCTGGTCCAGCGCACCTTACGGCACCAGGATACTTTCGGAGGGCGGAGTGCCCACGCCTGAACAGTATCTGGTATATCGTGCCATCACTTTAAGAGGAGCAGCTCTTCCTCAGGAAGATACAGCTGACCTTCTCTGGAGTACGAGGTACCTCGGATGTTTTGATTCCATAAATGAGGGAGATGGCCCTGTTGCAGGCAATACCGTTCTCGACATAGGATTCTCCAACGTGAACCCCGTCATCCACGTCCCCGGCACGGTGCTTGGTGCGTCAGTCATGGAGAACTTCGGAAGGATCTACGGAGGACATGACAGATATCAGTACAGCATCTATTCCCACGCATTCTGCCCGTCCCTTTCGGAGGTGCAGGTAGCCTTCTATAACGAGGAGATCGCCCTGGCAGAGGAGATCGGAGTGGACGTTGCCAGATATCCCAGAGAGGACTTCTTCTCAAGAGCAAGCATCCTGGGTCCCGAATACATGGGAGAGGGATGCATAGTTCCCTTCGATGAGCAGTGGGAGACAGGCTTCACCACAGGACCTTTCTCCATACAGAACAGATACGTAACAGAGGACGTCCCCGTAGGCTGCCACGTATATCATGAACTTGGAAAGAAGTTCGGAGTTCCTACTCCCATAATCGATTCCATGATCACCATCGCATCCGCCATGGTGGGAACAGACTTCTACAAGACGGGAGTTACCCTGGAAGATCTGGATATCGGTCACATGGATAAGGAACAGCTCCTTGAATACCTGAACAAGGGTACGTATACTGAAAAATAACCGGAGAACAGAATGAGAAACATCAAAGATATAAATGACCTGATGGGAGTCATTACAGAGGATCCGCACTATACCGCAGGGATACCAATAGGTATAATTGCGATCGATCTGGAATACCCGAAACTTCCCGGGAACGTGGTAAACGCTTCCACCTATGACTTCCCCGTGCTGTATGAGAAGGTAAGCTTCGGGATAGAGGCTCTTTTCAGAGGAGACGAGGAGATCAAAGAGGGGATCGTCAATGCTGCAAAAAAACTCGAGTCGGAAGGCGTAAGGGCCATAATCGGCGCCTGCGGATTCTTTGCACATTTCCAGGAGGACGTTAAGGAAGCGGTGAGCGTTCCCGTATATCTCTCAAGCCTCTGCCAGCTGCCTTCCATAAAGGTAGGCCTGAAAAAAGGTCAGAAGATCGCGATCGTTGCCGCAAGCGGAGAGAGCATCACGGACAGCCTGCTTTCGGCAGTGGGAGGCTCCGTGGAGGATATCGAAGTATTCGACGTGGGCTCCATGGAGAGCTTCGCCCCGATAAGATGGGGAAAGCATGAACTGGATAACGGAAGGCTCACAAATGATATGAGAGCGCTTGGAGCAAGCATCAGGGATGAACATCCCGAAATAGGAGCAATACTTCTGGAGTGCAGCGATCTTCCTCCATATGCCTGGGCAGTGCAGGAAGGATCGGGTCTGCCGGTTTACGACTTCATGACCCTTATAAACTGGGTGAAAAAATCGGTATCTCAGACGCCGTACTTTGGAAATATCTGAATAATAGCCAAGTTAAAACGGAGGTTTTTGCCTCCGTTTTTTTCTGGAATATTTATTTGTACTTTTTTTTGTACAAAATTGTATTTTTTTCTGTACAAGAGTAAAAGGTTTTGGTATAATGGTCACAATATTTCGATTTTTCTGAAAATTCATTCCGATGACTCTCACAATTATCTGAAGAAAGAAATGAAGGATCGATCCCCACGAAAAAAGACGCCGGACGTGTATAGCGCGCCGGCATGGCAGAAAGGAGGAGTGTGGAGCAGTATCCACACGGACATTTATGGGGAATAAACCGGAAGAAAGAAAGATATTGAAGACGGTAATTGATCAGTGGGACACCGATGAGAAAAGCCTTCTCGAAAGGATAGATGCCGCTGTGGAAAAATACCGCGGACATGACGGTGCGCTCATTATGGTGCTGCATGAAGCTCAGGAGATTTACGGATACCTTCCCGAAGATCTTCAGTTCTATATCGCAGACAAGATGGGCATTTCCATCGCTGAAGTAAGCGGTGTTGTAAGTTTTTACTCATTTTTCACCACAAAGAAAAGAGGAAAGCACACTATACGCGTGTGCCAGGGAACGGCCTGCTACGTAAGAGGGGGCAAGCGCCTCGTAGAAGCTATCAAGGATGAACTTGACGTGGATGTAGGTGATACCACGGAAGACGGTCTCTTTACCTTCGAGATCGCGCGCTGCATCGGAGCCTGCGGACTGGCGCCGGCCATAATGATCGACGATGACGTATACAAGCAGATGACACCTCAGAAGCTTCATATTATCCTGAGAAAGTACAGGGAAAAGGAAAATGAAGATATAGAGGCAGAAGGAGGTGCAGCATCATGATCAAAAGCATTGCCGATCTTAAGACGATAAAGAAATCCTATCGTGCCAAGATGGGGAAGTATAAGTATCAGGCCCTCGTATGCTTCGGTACAGGATGCACATCTGCCGGATGCAAGGAAGTGCGCGACGCTCTTGTTGAAGAGGTCGAAAAGCACGGTCTGAAGAAAGACGTGGCTATCATAGAAAGAGGATGCATGGGTACCTGCGCTGTCGGGCCGGTTGTATACATACTTCCTGACGAGACCTACTATACGGAGATGACGCCTGATAAGGTGAAGGACGTCGTAGAAAAGCACTTTATAGAGGGAGAGCCTGTTACGGAATACACCTTCTATGACAGCCTCCAGAAGAAGAGAGTTGCCAACATAAATGACGTGGCCTTTTTCCAGAGACAGGTCCGTATAGCTTTAAGAAACTGCGGACTGATAGATGTAAACAGCATAGCAAGCTACATCGCAAAGGATGGATATATGGCTCTTGCCAGGATACTTGAGCGCGGCGACCGTGAGGAAGTCATAAAGGTGGTCAAGGATTCAGGCTTAAGAGGCCGCGGAGGAGCAGGCTTCCCCACAGGTGTAAAGTGGGAGGCAGGATATAAGCAGGACGATCCCGAGAAGTACATCATCTGCAATGCTGATGAAGGAGACCCGGGAGCTTTCATGGACCGTTCAGTCTTCGAAGGTGACCCTCACAGCGTTATAGAAGGCATGGCTATAGCAGGATATGCCATCGGAGCCACGCACGGCGTAGTATATATCAGAGCTGAATATCCCATAGCCATCAGACGTCTTAAGGATGCTCTTGAAATGGCCAGGGAGGAAGGGATCCTCGGTAAGGATCTGTTCGGTTCAGGTTTTGACTTCGATATAGAGATCAGGATCGGTGCCGGAGCATTTGTCTGCGGTGAGGAGACAGCATTGATGTCCTCAGTGGAAGGACAGAGGGGCGAGCCCAGACAGAAACCGCCATTCCCATTCCAGAACGGACTCTTCGGACATCCTACGATCATAAATAACGTAGAGACACTGGCTACAGTTCCGGCTATAGTCCTCAACGGTTCGGACTGGTTCCGCCAGTTTGGAACCGAAAAGAGCCCCGGAACCAAGGTATTCGCCCTAACAGGCAATATCGAGAATACCGGTCTGGTGGAGATACCCATGGGAACACCGCTTTCGGATGTGATATATTCCATCGGAGGCGGGATACCAAACGGCAAAAAATTCAAGGCTGCCCAGACGGGAGGCCCTTCAGGAGGCTGTATAACAGCTGACAATATAAACGTACCCATGGATTACGAAAGTCTTGCGGAACTCGGTTCTATCGTAGGTTCCGGCGGACTCATCATAATGGATGAAGATACCTGTATGGTTGATACCGCCAGGTTCTACATGGACTTCATCCAGGAGGAATCCTGCGGTAAATGTACTGCCTGCCGTGTTGGAACCAAGCGAATGCTGGAGATCCTGAACAGGATCACTGAAGGACACGGCGAGTGGGGAGATATAGAGAAACTGGAGAGACTCGGAAAGATCATAAAGGATTCAGCTATGTGCGGACTCGGTCAGACCGCTGCGAACCCGGTGCTTTCCACGATCAAATATTTCAGGGATGAGTACGTGGATCACATACTTCTCGGAAAGTGTACTGCGGGAGTATGCACGGAACTAGTAAGTTCGCCATGCGAGAATACATGCCCTGCAGGCATCAACATTCCGGGTTACATGAGCCTTATCGCAACTGGTGACTACTATGGTGCGGCAAGGATCATGCTCAGAGATAATCCTTTCGCCGGAATATGCGGACGTGTGTGCACCCATCCCTGTGAGCGACGCTGCAGGAGAGGTACCGTGGATGAAGCCATGGCCATCTGCGAGCTCAAGCGTTATGCAACGGACGTTACGTACAAGTACAATTACCTGAAGGACGAGGATTATGAGCCGGTCGCCCACCTCGATAAGAAGGTGGCCGTTATCGGAGCCGGCCCCAGCGGACTTTCATGCGCATATTACCTGGCAAGAAAAGGATATCAGGTCGATGTATTCGAAGCTGAGGATCGTCCCGGCGGCGTAATGGCATATGGAATTCCGGATTACAGACTTCCCGCCAGGATAATAAATCTCGAGATCGAGAACATCAAGAGGACTGGCGTGAAGATCCACCTGAACCATAAGGTGGAAAAGGAAGAATACGCGAGGATAAAGAAAGAGTATGACGCAGTAATGATCTCCATAGGAGCTCAGAAGGTGGTCAAGCTGGGTATTCCCGGTGAGGATCTTAAGGGAGTATACCACGGACTCGATTTCCTCAAGCGCGAAGCGCTCAAGGGAGATCTGGACTTCACTGGAAAGAGGGTAGCCATCGTAGGCGGCGGAAATACAGCCATAGATTCTGCACGTACTGCCATAAGACTCCACGCTGCTGAAGTGCAGATCATATACAGAAGAAGCCGTGACGATATGCCCGCTGACAAGGATGAGATCAGAGATGCCATAGAAGAGGGCGTAGTGCTCCGCACGATGATGAATCCTACGCGTATCATAGGATGGAACGGGAAAGTCGATCAGATGGAAATGGCAGTGCTCATGCCGGGCGATTTCGATAAATCCGGACGTAAATTCCCCATCGATACGAGAAAGCGTATAGTTGAAAGCTTTGACGTGGTCATCCCTGCAGTTTCACAGACTCCGGATCTCGATTTCCTTGAGAACAGTCTGGACAGCAGCGGCGGACGTATTAGGGTGGACCGCTATACTCAGGCAGCATCAGAACCGGGTGTCTTCGTGGGAGGAGACGCATCCCGCGGACCTAAGGACGTAGTTAATGCTGTAGCTGATGGCAAGCTGGCAGCCTCATCCATAGATGAGTATCTTGGAGGAGACGGAGTCCTCGCCAAGGGCTTCGAACAGGAGATAAGCGATAACCATATCGAAGGAGATATCGATCCTCACGGAAGATTCCTTGCAAGACAGCTCAGTTCGCCCGACGCGATAACAGGGTTCATGGAGCGAAATCTCGGAATGCACGAACTTGATGCCCGTGCGGAGGCAAGCAGATGCCTGCGCTGCGACAGGAGGTGAGAATAATGGCAGATATCAGACTTATAATAAACGGAAAAGACTGTATCGCTCCTGAAGGCAGCACTATTCTTAAGGCAGCGGAACTCAACGGTATCCATATACCTAAACTTTGCTACCTGGAAGGTATAAACAAATACGGTGCATGCAGGATATGCCTCGTGGAACAGATGATGCCTCCCGCAAAGAATCTTCAGGCATCCTGTATGGTGGAAGCCCAGGAAGGCATGATAATCGAGACCAATACTCAGAGAGTACGCGATGCAAGGCGCACCATGTACGAACTCCTTCTGTCCAACCATGCACAGGATTGCCTGTCATGTGTAAGAAATCAGGACTGCGAATTCCAGGCGCTTGGAAGAGAACTCGGAGTCACAGACTGCCACTATGTAGGTGAAAGAATAGAGTACCCTATAGACGTATCTGAATCCATAACCAGAAATCCAAACAAGTGCATCCTCTGCAGACGCTGCGTGAGCGTATGCAGGAACATCCAGACCACCAACGTGCTTGGAGCGGAAGACAGAGGATTCAAGACACATATCTCGCCCGCATTCGGTCTTCCCATAGGGGCAAGTTCTTGCGCCTACTGCGGCCAGTGTGTTGAGGTATGCCCCGTGGGAGCTCTTACCGAGACCAGCCATAAGGACAGGGTATACCGTGCGCTTTCAGCTCAGGACAAGTACGTCATCGTCCAGCCGGCACCCGCTGTGCGTGTCGGCATAGGCGAGTGCTTCGGACTTCCCGCCGGAAGCAGCCAGACGGGGAAACTTGCAGCTGCACTCAGGAGGATGGGGTTCAACGATGTATTCGATACAAACTGGTCTGCTGACCTTACGATCATGGAAGAGGGGACTGAGTTCCTTGAGAGATTCAAAGCTGTCCTTAAGGGCGAATACGCTGTGCTTCCAATGATGACAAGCTGTTCTCCCGGATGGATCCAGTTTATCGAAAAGAACTTCCCTAACCAGCTTGAGCACCTTTCAACCTGCAAATCGCCTCACCAGATGTTCGGTGCAGTGCTTAAGAGCTATTACGCTGAAAAGATCGGAAGACGCCCTGAAGATATCTACGTTGTATCGGTCATGCCATGTACCGCCAAGAAGACGGAATGTGCCAGACCGGAACTCATGAATGACGGAGTTCCCAACGTGGATGCTGTGATCACCACCAGGGAGCTCGGGGATATGATCCGCGAGATGGGTATAGACTTCCTTTCCCTTCCGGATGAGGAATTCGATGCGCCTCTCGGATTGTCCACAGGAGCAGCCGATATCTTCGGAGTTACCGGCGGAGTTATGGAGGCAGCACTCCGTACCGTGTATGAGATCGTCACAGGAAGAGAACTTCCATTCGATGGACTCCATGTGGAGCCCATAATGGGAACTAAACAGATAAAGGAAGCCACGATCAAATTTGAAAACGTGCTGCCTGAGTGGGCTGCCGCAGAAGGATTTGAAGCCAGAGTCGCTGTTACAAGCGGTTTTGAAGGTGCACGTATACTCATGGAGCAGATCAAAAACGGAGAATCTCCTTATCACTTCATAGAAGTTATGGGATGCCCCGGAGGCTGCGTCACCGGAGGAGGCCAGCCCAGACCGAAGGAAGAGATCAGCATAGTAAGGGAAAAGCGTATAAAGGCGCTCTATGGTGAGGATGAGGGCAAGACTCTCCGCAAATCTCACGAGAACCCTTCGATCATCGAATTCTACAAGGAATGGGGACAGCCCGGCTGCCACCGTTCACATGAATATCTCCACACGAGTTATGTGAAGAGAGGTATAGTGGGGCAGCTGACAGAGGAGGACTTCATAGTTAAGGAAGTAAAGGATCTTCCGCCTAAGCAGATGAGATAAGAATAATAGTTAAAGCAATCAAAAGACAGCAGACACATGTCTGCTGTTTTCCTTATCGACGTTATTATTCTCCTGTATAATACAGGTCATCTCCGGGAAGCGCGCCGCCCACAGCCTGAGGAGTAAGAGCGAACATGGTCTCATTGAAGGTCTTCATGATCTCAGCGCCTTTTTCGAAACTCATATCACCGTCTGCATCAGCATAGAGGCAGAGACTGCAGTTTGGGATAGCCAGTTTGGCTATCTCAGCGTTTCCTAAGAAGCCGGCATCCACGATCTTCTGTGCGACTTCATCGGATGCAGTATTTACGTCATCGATGGAAGCACCGAGTTCAACAAGCATACCCTGAAGGTCGGAAGCGCGGTTCTCAACGAAGTCACGCCTTGCGATAAGGACTCCCATAGGGAAATCCTGACCGGTGGCGGCTGACCAGAGAGTGTTCATATCGAAGAGATCCGTGACTTTTCCCTCTCCCTGTGAAAGAGCAGTGGATACGAAAGGCTCAGGTACCATGGCGATGGTTCCTTCTGTTGAAAGAAGGGCCTGATTTACGTCAGCGTGTGAAGCGAGCCATTCCACGTTTACGTCTGTTCCTATCCCGAGTCCGTTTGCCTGGAGAACTTCCTGAAGAGCATATTCAGGAGTTCCTCCCTGTCCTGCAGATACGATGGTCTTTCCTTTAAGGTCTTCGACGGTAGTTATATCGGCGTTATTTCCGAGAATGTGCAGGACTCCCATTACCATGGGCGACACACATACGATCTGGCCCTCTGTCTTGTTGTAAAGAACTGCTGCCAGATTTGAAGGTACACAGGCTACGTCAATCTCACCGTTCACGATCTTGGGGACAGCGTCAGTGGGGGCCTGGAAGACTTCGATATTATAATTCTCGTTTCCCATGAGGTCCACCATTCCCATGCCGGTAGGGCCGTTCATGCATGCGACGTTGATGGGAGAAGAGATCTCGACGGGAGTCTCGGGCTCTGCGCCGCATCCCGAGAGCAGGAGCAGGGACATGATCAGGATAACTGAAATGATAAGCGTTAGTTTCTTTGATTTCATTGGTTTACACCCCCTTTAAAATATTTTGTTCTTATTTGGTGTTATAACTTTTGGTGATTGTGAACAATACATGTATTATATACCAATTATTTTCCAAAATATAGCATTATTTTCCTAAATGATCCCTGATTTTTTATAGAGACAGGCCTGTATGATCTGCAGCCACTTACCAATAAGGAAATGTATAAAATTTTGTACACAAAATACCGTATATTTTAGTTGTATTATTATGTATAGATATGTTTTAATCTAGGTGTGAAAAGTATGTTAAAAAAATGATGATGAAAGGAGTAGAAACCATTGAACAGGCTTAGTATAAGATCTCAGGATGAAGCACAGAAGACCATTGCCGGTCTCTATAAAGATCTTGAAAGACGTATAGTCGCAAGCCCTCCCGGACAGTGCCCGGTGGACCTTGCGGTATCGTTCCTGAGGCTCTGCCACTCACAGTCATGCGGTAAGTGCGTGCCCTGCAGAGTAGGTATAAGACAGCTTCAGGATATGATGGAGAATATTCTTGATCTTGATACTCAGTGTACCATGCATGACCTTAAGATCCTGGAAGACACAGCAAGGGCCATATCTGTCTCAGCTGACTGTGCCATAGGATCCGAAGCGGCGAATATGGTCTTAAGAGGACTTAAGGGATACAGGGAAGATTACGAATATCATGTCAAATATAACACCTGCAGCCCCTCCATCAGGGAAACTGCACAGCCGGTACCCTGCGTCAGGACCTGTCCTGCAAACGTGGATATTCCGGGATACATCGCCCTTGTCAAGCACCAGAGATACGCGGACGCGGTATCTCTCATCAGAAAAGACAATCCGTTCCCCACAGTGTGTGCCCTTATCTGCGAACATCCCTGCGAGATGAGATGCAGAAGAAGCCTGGTGGATGCTCCTATCAATATAAGGGGAATGAAGAGATATGCTGTTGATAACTGCGGGGACAGCGTTCCTGTACCTCCTAAGATGGACGACACCGGAAAGAGAGTGGCCATTATAGGAGGAGGTCCTTCAGGACTTACAGCCGCATATTATCTGGCTATCATGGGACATAAACCCACCGTATTTGAAAAGAGGGCACAGCTTGGCGGAATGCTCAGATACGGCATCCCCAGCTACAGGCTTCCCCGTGAAAGACTGCAGTGGGATATCGACGCCATACTTTCAGCAGGCGTCGAGGTCAAACTGAATTATGATATCTCCACCAAGGAAGCTATGGAGGACCTGAGAGACAATTACGATGCCACGTATATCTCCATAGGGTCCCATAACGCCAAGAACCTCGGTATACCCGGCGAATTCGCCAAGGGAGTCATCCCTGCTGTAGAGATGCTGAGAGGAATCGGTGATGACGCTATGCCCGACTTCAAGGATAAGTCCGTAGCGGTCATCGGAGGCGGAAACGTAGCGATGGACGTAGCGCGTACAGCCAAGCGTCTCGGAGCTTCAGAGGTTACCATAGTATACAGAAGAAGACGCGTGGACATGACGGCTCTTCCCGATGAGGTCGCAGGGGCTGTGGCTGAAGGCTGCGAACTCGTGCAGCTCAAGGCTCCCGCAAGGATAGATACCGATAAGCACGGAAACGTCACCGCACTCTGGGCCAAGCCTCAGATCGTAGGTATGGCGGATGAGTCAGGAAGACCCAGACCGCTGGATGCCAACGGTCCCGAGGAAAAGATCCCCTGCCAGATCATAATTTCAGCCATCGGACAGGCTACCGATATAAGGTTCTTTGAGGAATTCGGTATACCCGTATTCAGAGGAAATATCAAGGCTGCAGCTTCTTCCGTAGTTGATGAGATCCCCGGAACTTATGCAGGAGGAGACTGTGTAACGGGACCTTCCACCGTTATAAACGCTGTAGCAGCCGGCAAGGTAGCAGCTGCGAACATAGATAACTACCTCGGATATCACCACGAGATGTCCGTCGATATCGATATCCCTCTTCCCGATCACCAGGATGATATTCCTTACGGAAGAGTTGAACTCAAGGAAAGATTTGCCCGCGTAAGAGGCAATGACTTCGATGCTGTTGAAGAACCCATGAGCTTTGAGGAAGCTATGCAGGAGTGCTCCAGATGTCTCCGCTGCGACTACCATGGCTATGGCGCCTTCAGAGGAGGGAGGGAAGAAAGATGGTAAACGTAACCATAAACGGTCAGAAGATCGCTGTGCCTGAGGGCACCACTATTATGGAAGCAGCAGATCAGGTCGGCATCAAAGTCCCTCATCTCTGTTATCTTAAGGGAGTAAACGATATCGGCGCATGCAGGGTATGTGTCGTTGAAGTTGAAGGAACTGATAAACTTGCCACAGCCTGCAACACCGAGTGCGTTGAAGGAATGGTGGTCACCACCAACGGACCCAGGGCAAGACAGGCTAGGCGTATCAACGTGGAGCTCATTATGAGCGATCACAACGCCAACTGTCCTTACTGCCTTAAGTCCGGTAACTGCACCCTCCAGACTCTGGCAAACGACCTGGGACTCCTCATTCCGGATTATCCCAACGTCGCTGAGAAGATGAACTGGTCCAGGGAACTTCCCATCGTGCGCGACGCCTCCAAGTGCGTCAAGTGCATGAGATGCGTCCAGATCTGTGACAAGATCCAGAATATGAATATCTGGTCCATACTGGGCACCGGATACAGAACGACCATAGGAGTCAAGGAGAACAGAAGGATCGATCTTTCAGAGTGTACCCTTTGCGGACAGTGCGTAACTCACTGCCCTGTAGGAGCACTGAGAGAATGCGATGACAGACAGAGGTTCATGAATGCCCTGGCAGATCCTGAGAAGATCGTTCTCCTTCAGATAGCTCCGGCAGTAAGGACTGCCTGGGGAGAGCAGATCGGACTGAGCGTCAAAGATGCCACTCTGGGCAAACTGGTTTGCGCCCTTAAAAAGATCGGAGTGGATTACGTATTCGATACGAATCTTACAGCAGACCTGACCATCATGGAGGAAGGTTCTGAATTCCTTGACAGACTTACCCACAGGGAGGCACACCAGTGGCCCATGTTCACTTCGTGCTGTCCCGGCTGGATAAGATTCGCCAAGACACAGGCTCCCGATCTTCTGGAGAACCTGTCCACTGCCAAATCCCCTCAGCAGATGTTCGGAACCATGGCCAAGACATACATGGCCCAGCGCCTGGGACTTGATCCCGATAAGATCTTCTCAGTATCCGTAATGCCATGCACAGCCAAGAAGTACGAGCGTACCGTAAATGAAGTGCAGGATTCAGGTCACGGCAAGGACGTTGACCTGGTGCTCACCACCAGAGAGATCGACAGGATCATAAGATATGACGGTATCGAACCGGATGAACTCTATGACGTTCCCTTCGATGACGTATTCGGAGAGGGTTCCGGTGCAGGCGTCATCTTCGGATCCACCGGCGGAGTTATGGAGGCGGCTTTGAGAAGTGCATACTTCCTCGCAACGGGAACCAATCCCGATCCTGATGCATTCAGCCAGGTGAGAGGTTCCGGAGGATGGAGAGAAGCTACCTTCAACCTCGCAGGACAGGAACTGAAGATAGCCATCGTATCAGGTCTGGGAAACGTCCGTAAACTCATCGAAGCCGTAAGATCAGGCAGAGAACAGTATGATTTCGTAGAAGTCATGGCTTGCCCCGGAGGCTGCGTAGGAGGAGGCGGACAGCCTTTCAGAGACGGTGAGGAGAAAGCCGAGGAACGTGCAGGTATCCTGTACTCGCTGGATAACGTGAACGACATCAGGTTCTCGCATGAGAATCCTACCGTAATAGAGCTTTATGAGAACTTCCTGGATGCTCCGCTTTCGGAGAAGTCCCATAAATATCTCCATACGGAGGTCAAGGACTGGGATCTGGAGATGAACTTCGATCCGGATGCTTTGCTTGATCCGAGACAGACATATTGATAATGATCAAAAAACCGCTGCGGATGACCGCAGCGGTTTTCGTATTGTTTTTATTTTTTTATGGCGTTCTTCAGGAAGATGAGCCCTATGAAGCCTGCAAATATGGTCCCATAGAGGGAAAAACGCTTGAGATGTTCGGCCTTTCCTGAAAGATACATGTAGAGGCAGAAGACTGCAAACAGAAGGAAGAACAGCCCCTGGAGAAGGTATTTAGTTCTGGTACTCACTGTTATACACCTCCATGATCTTGACTGATGCTGAAGCGCCGATCCTGTCAGCTCCGGCTTCTATCATCTTCATGCACTGATCGTAGTCGCGGATACCGCCGGAAGCCTTTACCATGAGATGATCGCCTACGGTCTTCTTCATAAGGGCCACGTGTTCAGCAGTAGCTCCGCCTTTGCTGAATCCGGTGGAAGTCTTGACGAAGTCGGCACCGGCCTCCATTGAGAGTTTGCATGCCTCTTCGATCTCTTCGTCTGTGAGAAGACATGTCTCCAGGATGACTTTGACGATTCCTCCGAAACTGTGCGCTGCCTCAGCAACTGCTCTTATGTCATCTCTGATATAGTCATTGTCGCCTGACTTGAACTTGCCTACGTTAAGAACCATGTCCACCTCGGAAGCACCGTCCATGAAAGCCTCCCTGGTCTCAAAGACCTTGGACTGCGTGGTGCAGGCTCCGAGGGGGAAGCCTACTACTGCTGCGACCTTGACGTCGGTGTCCTTAAGGGCATCATAGCATCTTGAAACATAGCAGGTGTTCACGCATACGGAATAAAAGTCATATTCTCTGGCTTCTTCCAGAAGTTTGTCGATCTGTTCGTTCGTTGCCTCGGGCTTGAGAAGTGTATGATCAAAGTATTTGTTTAAGGGTTTTGGTAACTTCATTATTCTGCCTTAGCTCATTGAGCGCATCCTTTCCTTATTATTGCTTGAATATACAGATATTATATCACAAAAAAACGTAAAGTGAAGAGGCATTTGGATAGTTTGCACTTGACTTGCTTTTGTGATTTGGGATAAAATAGTAACTTGAAGAACTATTTGATTTTGGGATAATCCCTAAAATACCGCTTACGGGCAGGATAAGACTTCCGGGCCCTTCAAGCTGCCTCTTCAGACATGTATTTTTTAGGCCTTAAGGAGGAAATAATGGCAGTTAAAGTAGCAAAGTTCGGCGGCTCATCCGTCGCTGATATCATCCAGCTGAGAAAGATAAAGGAAATAATCAAGTCCGACCCTGAGAGAAGGTACATCGTGGTGTCAGCTCCCGGAAAGAGATTTGAAGGAGACAATAAGATAACGGACCTTCTGTATCTGGTGAAGACCACCATGGACAATATGCTCCCCTACGAGCAGCTGTTCCAGGTAGTGTGCGACAGGTATACCGCTGTCCATGCCAACCTCGGACTTGAGGTAGATATGCAGCAGGCGTATGACGAGATAAAGGACAAGCTCAGAGACAACCCCTCTGCGGACTACATAGCGTCCAGAGGAGAATACCTGAACGCCCTTCTTATCGCCGACTTCCTTGGCTTCGATTTCGTCGATGCTGAGGGGATGGTGAAATTCGACGAGAAGGGAAGATTCCTTATGGAGGAAACCTTTGAGGCGATAAAAGAGGAACTTGCGAAGCACGAATATGCCGTTATTCCCGGCTTCTACGGAAGTCTTCCGAACGGAGAGATAAAGACCTTCTCCAGAGGAGGATCAGATATAACAGGTGCCCTGATTGCCGGTGCCATAGGAGCGGAGTGCTATGAAAACTGGACTGACGTTTCGGGCTTCTTGATGGCAGATCCCAGAATAGTCAAGGATCCCAAGCAGATCAGGACTGTATCCTACAAGGAACTGAGGGAGCTCAGCTATATGGGAGCATCGGTCCTTCATGAAGATGCCATCTATCCCGCAAGGATCGCGGACGTTCCCATCAATATCAGAAATACGAATGACCCGGATGATCCAGGCACGATGATCGTGTCCGAGGAGAGAGCTAAGGCATTATGGGCAAGCAAGGATATAATCACCGGCATCGCCGGTTCCAAGGACTTCACCGTAGTCGCCCTTTACAAGAACATGATGAGCCAGGAGAAGGGATTCGTAAGACGTATCCTGGGTATCCTGGACGACTATGATATAAACTTCGAGCATCTTCCTTCCGGTATCGACACGGTTTCGGTAGTAATGAGCAACAAGCAGATAAACGGAAGGCTTGATGAGATACTCGGAGAATTCCAGTCACGCTTAAGACCTGATTCCATCGACGTCATAGAGAACATAGCGCAGATAGCTACCGTAGGTCACATGATGTCCTCCAGGATGGGTACCGCCGCGAAGCTCTTCGCAGCCCTTGCGGATGCCGGTGTAAATATCAGGATGATAGATCAGGGCTCATCAGAGCTCAATATAATCGTCGGAGTGGACAACAAGGATTTCAATAAGGCCATCCAGGCGATATACAGTGCATTTGTTGAAGAATAGACTGTACAGGGAGGTATAGGATGAAAAAACTCATTACGATTTCCCGCCAGTACGGATCAGGCGGAAGAATAATAGGAAAGATGCTTGCAGACAAGCTGGGAGTTCCTTTTTATGACAAGGAGATCATCGATATGGCTGTAGAGGCCAGCGGCTATTCCAGAGAAGTCGTTGAAGGAGCTGAGATGAAGGCCAAGTCAGGCTTCGCATACAGTCTGGCATCAGCACTCAGCTTCAATGAGGGCTCCGTCGGGACTCTTTCAGTGAACGACAGACTGTTCCTGGCTCAGTTTCAGGTCATCAAGGAGATCGGTGAGACCGGACAGGGAGTTATCATCGGAAGATGCGCCGATTATGTGCTTAAAGATATGCCGGGAGTAACAAACATTTTCGTATATGGGGAGATGGAAGACAGGATCAAACGCGCCACGGAACTCTACGGAGATCCGGAGGCTGACATCAGGAACACCATCAATTCCACAGATAAAGCCCGCTCAAACTACTATAACTATCACACCGGATTCAAGTGGGGAGATTACAGGAACTACAACCTGATGATAAACTCCAGCTATATCGCTGAAGAAGAAGCGGCGGAACTTATCAAGGATTACGTTGAAAAGAGAAAATATATCGAGGAGGAGTAAAGATGAAACAGGGAAGGACCATGTCCTCAGGTGAGATGCCCAGCGCATCAACGGTAGGCAAGGCTCTGATGAGCCTGGTGGGGCTCGGCATAGCTTCCGGCGTTGCCCTTATCGCAGGAACAAATATGATCATGAGCAAGCTGTTTCCTGAACAAAAAGAATCTGAGGAGGAAGAAGAATAAATATGGCAGATAAAGGAACGTATTATATCACCACACCAATATATTATCCCAGTTCGAATCTTCATATCGGACATACATACTGCACCGTCATGGCAGACGCCATGGCAAGGTTCAAGCGCCTTCAGGGATATGACGTACATTTCCTGACCGGAACCGACGAACACGGACAGAAGATCCAGGCCAAGGCTGAGGAAGCCGGAGTAACCCCGAAGGAATACGTGGATAACGTCGTAGCAGGGATCAAGGAACTGTGGAAGACAATGGAGATCTCTTACGATGATTTCATCCGTACCACCGAGCCCAGACATATGGAGAGAGTCCAGAAGATCTGGAAGAGGATGTACGACAAGGGAGACATATATAAGGGAGCATATGAAGGACTTTACTGCAAGGAGTGCGAGGCATTCTGGACAGAGACACAGGCTGTCGGAAACG
>JAZQAY010000098.1:0-15657 GCA_045545455.1 Anaerovoracaceae bacterium
TCCTAAGACCGCTTGGCCTCCGACTTTACCACATGACCCTGGCCCTCGCCATGGGAGCTGACTTCCTGATGCTGGGAAGATACTTCGCGAGATTCGATGAGTCTCCCACAAACAGGCTGAACATAAACGGAAATTATGTCAAGGAGTACTGGGGCGAAGGTTCCAACCGTGCCAGAAACTGGCAGAGATACGACCTGGGCGGCGATCCGAGAATGAAGTTTGAAGAGGGCGTAGACTCCTACGTGCCTTACGCAGGACCGCTCCACGACAACGTGGCAATATCTCTTACCAAGGTGAAGTCCACCATGTGCAACTGCGGAGCGCTTTCCATCAAAGAACTCCAGGACAAGGCCAAGCTCACCCTGGTATCCGCGACCTCCATCGTAGAAGGCGGAGCCCACGACGTAATCTTAAGAAACGCTGCTGAGAACGCGATAAAGTAGGGTGACTTGGGCAGACATCGCTATTAGGCGATTTATCTGCGCGACATATTTTGCACTATAATTGTTAAACACGGCGGATCCCGAGATCTCGGAAAAGGCCTAAAGGTATGTAGAAAGAAAGAGGTAGAATTTATGGCAATCTCAAAAGAAAACACCAGACCGGAATCAATGGTCCGCATCACGACTCCGGAACTCGCACAGGCTTTCATTGATGAGCAGATCGCAGCTGTAAAGGCACAGGTAGGCGATGGTAAAGTCCTTCTCGCCCTTTCAGGCGGAGTTGACTCATCAGTCTGCGCAGCCCTCATCTCCAAGGCCATCGGTAAGAACCTGATCTGCGTTCACGTCAACCACGGACTCCTTAGAAAAGGCGAGCCCGAGCAGGTATGCGAAGTATTCGGAAAAGAATTCGACGCAGAGCTCATCTACGTAGACGCAGTTGACAGATTCCTCGACAAGCTTGCAGGAGTAAGCGAGCCCGAGACTAAGAGAAAAATAATCGGAAAGGAATTCATCGACGTATTCGCAGAAGAAGCGAAGAAGCTCGAGGGAGTTGAGTTCCTGGGACAGGGGACCATCTATCCCGACATCCTTGAGTCCGACGGAGTCAAGGCACACCACAACGTAGGCGGCCTTCCGGAAGACCTGAACTTCCAGCTGGTAGAGCCCGTCAAGTTCCTGTATAAGGACGAGGTAAGAGTTGTAGGCAAGCAGCTCGGACTTCCCGACAACATGGTATTCCGTCAGCCCTTCCCGGGTCCCGGACTCGGAGTAAGATGCGTCGGCGCCATCACGCGTGTCAGACTTGAAGCTCTTAGAGAAGCAGACGCCATCGTAAGAGAAGAGATAGGCAAAATGGATCCCGCACCCTGGCAGTATTTCTGCGCTATCCCTGATTTCCAGTCAACCGGGATCAAGGACGGCAAGCGCTACATGGGCTGGGCAGTAGTCATCCGCGCCATCAACACAGTTGATGCCGTGACCGCTGAAGCAGTAGAGCTCCCCTGGGAAATGCTGAAGACCATGCGTGACAGAATCATCGCAACCGTTCCCGGCGTGAACAGAGTCCTTTGGGATCTCTCAGACAAGCCGGTAGCCACCATCGAATGGGAATAATATGAAAACACGAGAAGCCTTGATTTCCAAGGCTTCTTTTTGTACTATCAGCCGAAGGGCAAGACACCACAGGAGGACACCATGCACGGCTTCGACGCCAAGGTAAAAGCCCTCACCACCCAGCGGATGCTTAAGCTCCGCACCGAATTCATGAATAAGATGTTTTGGAACAAATAAGCGGATGCTGAAACTCCGCACCGAATTCATGAAAAAGATGTTTTGCAGCAGATAAAAGGAGGTAGCATGATGCCATTACTGGATTCTTTGAAAAACAACGCTGACAGTAAAAAGACCGCTAAGCTCGAGGTCTGGTCTAAATTCGAAAACACTATGATGTACATTCCTCCTGAGGAGAGGAAGCCGGAACCCGAGCCCAAGCACACAGTATACACGGTTAAAAAGGGCGACGATATAAAAGCTGAAGGCTTCATCGTAAGGGACGTTCAGGACGATTCGGTCACCGTGGTTTTCAGGATGGAATACGCCGGCACCGCCTACGGGAAGGACGGCTATGCCGCAAGAAACTACGAACCCGGCACCGCCTTCACCTTCAAAAAAGGAGAGCAGCTTTCACTTACCATGGTCGGTCTCATGGACGCCGACTCAAGCGTGTACATCAAATACCTGGAATAGTGCAGCCCCGGGGAAGCTTACCCCGGAAGTGCGGAAGTGCGCAGGACGTAAAAACATCAAAAAACCCGGGATCCACGTCCCGGGTTTCGTTAACTTTTAAAGAATCATGCATTCCCCACGTTCACAGGGGGACGGCATGCTCTTGCAGGCAGAACCTTCACCTGCTCATGCATTCACCACGTTCACAGGCTTACCGTTAAGGAAGCTCTCAAGGTTCAGGACGGAGCAGTCCATGATCCTCTGCCTGCTTTCCTTTGCGGCCCAGGAGATGTGAGGAGTTATGATGCAGTTGGGAGCCTGGAGCAGCGGGTTGTCGCCCTCGATGGGTTCCGTCGATACTACGTCGAGACCTGCAGCGGCTACCTTTCCGCTTATGAGGGCGTCGGCGAGATCCTGCTCTACAACCATCTGACCGCGGCTGTTATTTATGATGATAACGCCGTCTTTCATTTTGGCGATGTTTTCTTTATTGATTATCCCGGTGTTGAAGGGGAAGAGGGGCATCTGGAGGCCCAGCACGTCTGAACGTGCGAAGAGTTCATCGAGGGTAACGTATTCGACGCCCAGGGCTTTTGCTTCGTCGGTCTCCCTGGCATCAAAGGCGATCACGTGCATTCCCAGGGCCTTTGCTATCTCGGCGGTATGGATGCCGATGTTTCCGCAGCCCATAAGGCCATAGGTCTTGCCGGCAAGTTCGATGAGGGGATAATCCCAGAAGCACCAGTCTTCATTGGTTTCCCACTTGCCGTCGTAGACGGCATTGCTGTGATGACCGATGTGATGGCAGATCTCAAGGAGAAGAGCTATAGCGAACTGGCTTACCGAGCGCGTTCCGTAGACGGGAACGTTGCAGACAGGTATGCCTTTTTCTTTGGCGTAATCCACGTCGATAACGTTATATCCGGTTGCAAGCACACCTATGAAACGAATATTTGTCGCATCGATTATATCGCGGTTTATGATAGTTTTATTGGTGAAAACGATCTCAGCAGATCCGATCCTGTCGATGATCTCCTGAAGGTTGCTGTTATCCGTTCTGTCGTAAACTGCAAGTTCGCCGAATTTACCGATCTCATCCCAACTGAGATCTCCGGGGTTTTCTGTATAACCGTCAAGCACTACTATTTTCATGTTTTCCTCCTGAAGTGTCTTTTATTCTATTCAAAGGCAGCGATCATATCGATGCTGCGTGTACATCATTTTCAGCTGATCCATGAGATCAGTGTTTTTTTATCAACACCACTGAGACGTCGTTTATGTTTGTCCCGGTAGGCCCAGTTATTATCAAGCCGCCGGACTTTTCGAGGAAATGATAGGAATCATTATTATCCAGATATTCCTCGATGTCTACGCCCTGGCTTCGCATGGTTTCCACAGTGGAGCCTGTCACGAATCCTCCTGCTGCGTCCGTGGGGCCGTCTGTCCCGTCGGAGCCCAGCGAGAAGATCAGAACGTTATCCAGACCGGCTATGTTAGCGGCTGAGCTCAGTGCCAGCTCCTGATTCCGGCCTCCGAGCCCGGTGCCTTTCACCCTGACTACCGTTTCCCCTCCGACGATCACCGCGGTGGAGCTGCAGCTTTCAGATCTCGCAAAATACTTGCCGATGCTGCCTAACAGTTTGCCGGCTTCTCCCGCCTCGCAGTTCAGCTGGTCCGTCAGGATGAGGGGCTTGTATCCCAGCTGCCTTGCGGTGTTTGCGACGGAGTCACATAGAAGCTTCACGTTTCCTATTATTACGGATTCGTTGTTTCCGGTGTCGCAGGTGACGGAGTCAGCGATGATCTTCCGGGTCTTTTCGTCTATGGGAACGCCGTATTTATCGATCACAGCCAGCGCATCCTCAGAGGACGCGGTATCCGGCACCGTGGGGCCGGATGCGATGGAGTCCAACGGATCCCCAAGGACGTCGGAAAGGATTATGGAGTATATCTTCGCAGGCTTGCAGTGCTCTGCGAACTTTCCACCCTTGACTGCTGAAAGCTTTTTTCTGATGGAGTTGATCTCCTGGATGTAGGCGCCGGATCTGAGAAGGAAGGAGGTTATCTTCTGCAGCTCTTCCAGCGGTATCAGAGGATATTCGAAAAGGGACGAACCTCCTCCTGAGACCAGGAAAAGCACCGTATCCTCCGGGCCAAGGCCCTCCGTGCGCTTCAGGACCTCATAGGTCGCGGCCACGCTGTTCTCATCCAGCACCGGATGTCCTGCCTCGTAGCAGGTGCAGCCGGGGATCTCTCCTAAAACGTGTTTATACTTGGTTATAACGAGGCCTTCTGATATCCGGTCTCCCAAAAGATCCCGGGCGGCCATGGCCATCTGCCATGCGGCCTTACCTATGGAGACCAGTATGACACGTCCGTCTGAAAACGATATGTTCTCCAGAGCGGACTTCACGCAGGTGTCGGGCTTCGTATCCTTAAGGATATTATCGATAATTATTCTCATGTCTTTTTCCATGATAATTACCTCTTAATAAATCGTTGATAACGGGATCTCACGGGAGGTCCCATATTGATTTTGCACCACAGGGGGCGTTAAGTCAAGTGATGCGCCCCAGATTAGAGGATCTGCATCTTATCCCACAGAGGGATGCTTACGAAAAATGCTATAAGTGAAAGCGCCTCATACATGAAACACGCCGGCACGGTCCCGCGGTGCTGTATGGTGCCGTTCATGCTGTTGAGACCGGGAATGAGCACCAGGTTCTGATAAGGAACGAACCAGCAAAGCATGGACGCGTAGATTATCAGACCTACGCCCAGGGATCCGATGCCCAGTGAATCGAGTATAGGTACCAGTATTGACAATGTAAGGGTTATGGTCGCAGTAAGCGACACTATGAAGAACCGTATCACTATTATAGAGACGGCAATTATGAGCACGAGGGTGTATTTGTTTCCGATAAGGCCGAAGACCGGCATCAGTATATGCTGGAACCAGCCATTCAGTCCTGAAACGGACAGCATATAGCCGATATTGATAGCGCCGCCTACGAAGATTATGAGGTGCCAGGGAGGTGCGGTGGCGATCTCTTTGTTCTCGAGGATACCTGAGAGGAAGCAGATAATTGCGCCAACCAGTGCGACCGCCGTGGAATCGACGTGGATCACCGACTCGAAGATCCAGAAGAAGAGGCAGACCGCAAGGACAGCGAAGACTATCTTCTCGTCCTTTGATATTTTGCCCATCTTTCTCAGCTCTTCCGCCACGAATTCAGAGGAGATGACGGCTTTGTCGTCCCTTCCGTAATAGCGGAAGATGAAGAGGGTCATCCCTGCAACTTCTATAATGAGCCAGGGAAGCATGGCTATGAGCCAGGTCATATACGTGGCCTGAGCCTGGACTTCCTCAGGGAGAACGCTGAGCATTGCATAGCTGTTGGTGCCGGCACTTATGAAGGCGGGGCAGACCATGCCGTATCCTATGATGGCTGCTATGAAAAGGCCGTAACGTCCGGGGGAATCCTTCTCATATCCCATCGCATCGGCTATATTCAATGCGAGCATAGAGCCCAGCACTATCTTGGCCGCGGCGCTTGGGATGAGGGGTGAACAGACCACTCCCGAGATCATGAGGGCCATGACCTGTCCTCTGAATGAAGTTGAGAACAGCTTCATGAGCTCCAGCGCGATCCTTCTCAGAAGTCCCGTTTTGTTCACCGCTGCAGCGATGCAGAAGAGGGCCATGTAGAGCCATATGGTGCTGTTCGTGTAGGAATGGAAGGCCCCTGAGATATTGGTATATCTGAAGAGGACCCAGATGACCTGCATGGAAAGAGAGACTATCCAGTTGGGGAAGACGTCTCCTGCCCACCAGCAGATGGCAAGCAGGATGGACCCCAGCACACCCATGGCCATCCTGCCCGAATACTCTGCGGCTTCCGCTGTCTGTGCCATGACCTCCGGAACAGGCAGCAAAAAAGCAAATGCCAAGTACAGAAGAAGACCCGCGATACCGTATATCCATCTTTTAGGCGCATTCTTTATACTCAGCATTTCAAACTCCTTATTAAAGACCGTTTGCCGGTCTGATTATTTTTTAATTATTCACAAAGCCAGCCGCCGTCAGCAGCGATAACAGCTCCGGTAACGTAGTTGGACGCGTCGGATGCCAGGAAGACAACGCTTCCGATGAGATCCTCCACCTGTCCCAGACGGCGCATGGGGATCTTTCTCACGATGCTGTTGTAAACCTTCTCGTTTGCGAATTCGTCTTTGTTGATCTCGGTGATGATGTAGCCGGGAACCAGAGCGTTTACGTTGATGTTGTATTTTGCCCATTCCATGGCGAGTCCCTTGGTTACCTGAGCGAGACCGCCCTTGGCTGCCACATAAGGGATGACCAGCTTGCCGCCGACGTAACCGTATACGGAAATGGTATTGATGATGCGTCCGCCGTTCTGCTTGATCATCTGCTTGCCGCAGGCCTGAGCTACCATGAAGGCACCTCTTAAGTCTACGTTTACGACGTTATCCCATTCTTCCATGGTGATCTCTTCAGCGGGTTTGGTAACAGCGGCACCGGCGTTGTTCATCAGGATATCGATGTGTCCGAATTCAGCAACTGCCTTTTCGACCATGGCTTCTATAGCAGCCTGATCTGTTACATCTGTAGGAATGGAAAGAGCTTTTCTTCCCATAGCACGGATCTCCTCGGCGGTAGCGTCACATGCGGAAACAGTTCTTCCAACGACGACCACGTCAGCTCCTGCGTTAGCAAGTCCGAGAGCTAAAGCTTTACCGATACCTCTGGTAGCACCTGTAACTACTGCAACTTTTCCTGTTAAATCAAATGTAGGGTAATTCATTATTATGCCTCCTGTAATTTAAGAACCGTTTTATTTGCTGCCTTCATCCAAAGACGCTTCAAGCATATTTATATAGCTGTCGAAATCCAGAGTCTTGAGACCTGTTCCAAGGAATAATTCCATGGGGTCAAGGGACCTGATGATTGCAACTTCTTCATCCGTAGGAGTCACAGTCGTCGTCAGATTTTCATCTACGAGCAGATCCCAGGGGATCTCAGCCTTGACTTCTTCCACTGTTACGCCGGGGTGAAGGGAACTGAGCATGAGCTCGTGCGTCTCGGGGTGGAAGCGGAATACGCACTTATTGGTGATTATAGCAGCGGGGCCGTCACCGGGAAGACCGGCTTCAGCTCTTGAATTTCCGCCTGTGAGATATCCGGGTGAGGTGATGTAATCAACTCTCTCGAGGAATCTTCTTCTCTGAAGAGGGATGGTTATGATGGAACGCTTAGCGGATGTAGCGATATCGTTCGCTCCGCCGCTTCCGGGAAGCCTTGAGGCAGGACTTTCATAATCTCCGTCTCCGAATATAGCAGTACTGTTGAGATTGCCGTATCTGTCGACCTGTGCTCCGCCAAGCATACCGATATCTACGAAACCTTTCTGGTTGTCGGAGAAGAGTCTCCATAGAGGCATTACCGTTATGGCGTTTTCACTGCAGGAGCAGTCGCCGATACCGAGAACGAGACGTTTCGGCAAAGGACCTACCGCGCCGCCTTCAGTTGCGATCATGATATTTGGTGCGTGGGTCTTCATGGCGAGCAAAGCACTGAAAAGAGGATTTCCAACACCGGCAAATACAACTTCATTGTCGTTTATTTCGTGGGCAGATGCCACGATCATCAACTCGTTAAGAGTATAATCAGCCATTTTTTACCTCCTTTAGTAGACATTGGGATTGAACCTTTGCTCAACCTGCTGTAATTTCATCAAACGTTCATATCCGACTTTCCTGAGATAGCCTTCCCAGTTCTCAACGCCGTAGCAGTACTCATCCATCCATTCGAGGAAGCCTTCGCGGGTCTTGAATGCAGCCATCTGTTTGCTGTGGAAAGGAATATCATATGCATAGTCATATGCCATGTTCCATGGATGACTTGCAAAGGGAACTTCGCAGACAGCGTCTACTGTGTACCCGGGAATGATCGTGAGGTTCGGAGTCTTTCTGATCAGATCCTCGTCAACGATGTGCTCACATGTGAGAATCGTATGCTTGGCAGCTCTGGCGATGTTCTCTGCGCTGGCGGAGATGCCGAAGTACTGGCCGTTACCGTGCTTATCAGCTCTCGTGCAGTGGATAAGAGCTACATCGGGGGTCGCTGCAGGAACGAGGCAAACCTTTTCTCCTGTGTAGGGATCTGTGGTTTCCTTGATCTTATCGTTATATACGGGGAAATCTGAGCCGAGGAAAGTCTTGGTAGGCATGAAAGGCACTCCCATGGCTCCTGCCAGGAAGCGAAGAGACATTCCGTAGTTTGAGTATTCTTCAAGCTCGATCTTGTTGGGTATGCCGTTTTCGATGGATCTTCTGTAATTATAGGCAAGACCTGCCACAGCATATGCGATCCAGGCGATCTCAGCCTTTTTCACACAGCCTGCGCCTATGAGGATATCAGCAGGTTCTGCAGGGCTTTCGCAGATGAGAGTCAGATTTCCTATTCTTTGTCTTGCGATCTCGTAGGCGTGAGCTACGCACTGTGTGCCGCCCATTCCTCCGAAAGAAACTGAACTGCCTTCATGAACAAATTTCTTGACTGCATCGGTCAGGCTCATCCTTTTATCAGCCTGCTTTCTGTAGTTTTCTTCCACGAGCGTTTTCTCCTTTCAATATATTTTTGTTAACGATCGCCATAAACTGGCTTACGTTTTATTTCAATAGTATGTCTCAAATGTTATTTCTGATTCTGGCTGTCATCGATACCGGCGAGACGCTTAACGATGGTCTTCTTCTCCTCGAGAGGATAGTTCGTTCTGATACCGATCTTCTCCATGATGGGGGATCCGCCGCCGTGGATACCTGCAGCCATCTCCATACCGCACCACTTGGATACAGTGAAGTCATCCAGGAATCTGAAGAGACGGTGCTGGTTCTCAGCGGAGATCTTAGGATTACGCATGATGTATTTCTCAAGGTATCCCTTAGTCTCAGGGTTGAGCCAGTCTCCTTCGAAAGGAAGGGTAGCAGCCATACCGCCTGTGGTGGAGATGAGGATATCGTATTCGTGCATGATATTCTTTCCGGCGTGGAAACGTCCGCAGTTGGTATATAAGAAGTTAGGTTCGCGAGCGCCGGAAGGAGTCTTGCTGGATGTTGAGGATGCAGCGATACCTGCAGCGTAAACGAGCTCAGCTATGGCTTCAAGCTCAGCCAGCTCATCCTGGATGTGAGGTGCCTTGGGTACGCCGTTGTATTCTGCTACGAGAGCGGTGGCGCCGATGAACACGTCTGTGATGGCGGGCTTGCAGCCGCAGTAGCTGAAACGATGGTTATTGGCAAATGACAGGGCAAGTCTGCCTCCGAAATCAGCTTCGCCGCACATGAAGACACGTTCGTTTGGAACGAAGACGTGATCGAGCACTGTGAGGGTATCGCAGATACCATAGTGATTGTAGGGGGCGTCGAGCTCGATACGGGGATTGGGGGATACGGGTCTCGATATGAGGGATACTCCCTCGGCATCAGCCGGGATCGCGAAGGCAACTGCCCAGTCGGAATCGTTTTCTTTAAGAGCTCTGGTAGGAAGGACGAGTATCTCGTCGGCATAAGGTGCAACTGTGTTGTGAGCCTTGGCGCCGCATACAACGATACCGTCTTCGCGCTTTTCTACTATGCGCATATAAAGGTCAGGATCTGCCTGTTCCGAAGGTCTCTTGGAACGGTCGCCCTTTACGTCGGTCTGGCCTGCGTTTCCAACGAGATCATTTTCCTGATACCAGGCAAGGTATTTTTTAAAGCGTTCATGATATTCAGTTCCGTACTTCTGGTCGACCTCATACGTTGATACGTAGAGAGCGTTGATGGCATCGCAGCCCATGCATCTCTGGATGCAGCCGCCCGCGATGTGACCCAGTTCACGGATCATCTGCTGTTTCTTAAGCAGATCCTCTTCGGTCTGATAGATATGAGCAAAACGATTTATAGTCTTGCCTGTAAGATGGGAAGTTGCTGTAGCGATGTCGCGGATATGCGGATCATCTGAAAGCGCAGCGTCGAATGTGATGCCGATGATGTTCTGACCGCCAAGAAGTCTGGGATCATCTCTTTCTACGAGTTCGCCATCGATGTAAACATTCTTACGCATCTTTTTTAACTTTTCCTGATACTCTTTAAAGGTACGCATTTTAATTCCTCCATTATTAATTGAAAAAAGTATTAGTGGTTTTAAATCAAAGGAAGGGTTGTATATATATCGCCACACACAGCGTATGGATGATATCACGTCAAAGTTTCGAATACATTCATTGAATAATCTCGCCGAATAGATTCGATGAAATGGGTCAAAATAGAGCTGACAATCGGCTTGTCAGCTGAGATATTTTGATGTTTTTAGATGAAAAAATGCTTCAATGCAAGCTTCATATACTCCGTGGCTTCGGTAACTATATCATAGGATCCGTTGTGAAGAGCCCAGTCGATGGTGATGCCTCTGGCGTATATCAGCAGGGAATTGGCGATATACGAGGGAGTGTCCCCTTTCTTCATCACACCGGTCTTCTGTCCTTCGGAAATGAGGGAGACCAGACTCTTATACATTATACGCTTCTTGGAATAGAAGACGTTGTTTGAACCGGGGATCTGTGAAAACAGTCCTGCGTATTGCTTTACTATCAGGCCGACTCCATGCTTCTCTATATACCTGAAATCGATCTTAAACAGCTCGATCATTTTGTCGTATATAGAAGCATCCGGATCCAAACTCTTGATCTCTTCCTTCATGTAGTCGTCGAATGCGCTGTAGGTTTCCTGAAAAACAGCATCTACAGAAGGATAATAATAGTAGAAAGTACCTGGAGAAATGTGAGCATGCCTGCATATTTCAGTAACCTTCAGGTTGTTGAAACCGTTGAGATCGCCCAGCTTCATGGCTGTGTCATAGATCTTCTTCTTGGTTTCGATAGCCTGGAGCTGCCTGCTGGTCAGGCCCAAACCGTCATACGTCCGCAAGTTTCATATTCCTTTCGATGATTGATTTTAGCAGGAACGCTGGTTAAAAAATGAACGAATTCCTACACATATGTGATTATAAACCATGTATCGGGGTGAATGCAAGCATTTTCGACGCTTTATCGAAACAAAAAATTAAAATGAAAAATCGTGAAAAAATTGTTGACATCGGTGTTAAAAGACGTATAATTAAGTTAATCGAATGTATTCGACGAATAAATTCGACAAAACCAACGGAAATTACTTCTTTTTAAAGAATAGCGAGGAAAAGACATGGGACAGACCATTATTGAAAAAATCCTTTCAAAGAATCTGGGAAGAACCGTCAGTGCCGGAGATGAGGCACTCTTTGAGCCTGATCTTACGATCGCATATGACTATCCCGGATACATTGATTCTTATGAGAAGCAGATGGAAGAGCTCGGAATCAGCTCCGTCAAGGATCCGAGCAAGTTCATGTTCTTCATCGATCACTTCAATCCGGGCGGAGATTCCAAACAGAGAGAAGTTCACGTCAAGACGAGAAGCTTTGCCAAGAGAATGGGCATCAGACTTCTGGAGGACGTAGGTATCGGACATCAGGTCATCCTTGAAAAGGGATACGTACTTCCCGGTATGATGTGCATACACTTTGACGGACACGTAAGCACCCTCGGTGCTGTAGGTGCAGGAGCCATCAGCGTCAGGAACGCTGTTATAGAAGCCCTTGCAACCAGCAGAGTATCGATCGTAGTTCCCGGAACACTCCGCATCAACTTTACAGGCAAACTTGAGAGAGGCGTTACCGCCAGAGACGTATTCCACACACTGGTACAGAGAATGGGTCCTTCCGGAGCATGCAATCTTTGCATCGAATTCGGAGGCGAAGGCCTTAAGAACCTGACCATGGATGACAGAATTACTCTCTGCAATCAGGCTATGTTCCTTTCGGGAGTTACAGCTATCTGTGAACAGGACGAGATCACCGATGAGTTCCTTAAATATTCTGCAAAGGAACCTTACACATTCGTAGAACCGGATCCTGACTGCACATACGCCAAGGAATACACCCTTGACTTATCAACAGTAGCACCGGTTCTGGTCGCTCCTCCTTCATCAGCTAATACCGTAAGCATCGCAGATTTCGAAGGACTCAAAGTAGACGTAGGTCTCATCGGTTCATGCGCAAGCGGCAGGATCTCCGATTTCAGACAGGCACTTGAGATCCTCGAAGGCAAGCACATAGCTGCAGGAACAAGATTGTATGCCGTGCCTTCCTCAGTCAAGCTCCAGAAGGAGATCGCTGAGAACGGAATGATGGGCAAGCTGATAGATGCAGGCGCATGTGTTTACTATCCCAGCTGTGACTTCTGCTACGGTAAGCTCGGCACGATGACACCGGGTGAGGTTGCTCTTTCAACAGGAACGCTGAACATCCCCGGACGTATGGGCTGCACCAAGGCTGATATCTACACCGCAAGCCCTTACACGATCGCCGCATCACTCTTGAACGGCAAGATCACCGATCCCCGTAAAGTTCTTTAATCAAGACGATCATAGAAAGGAGTAAACAGATGCTTCCAGAAATTAACGGCAGAGTATCATGGATATTCAAAGAAGAAAACTATGATATAGACAATATCGTTGGCGTTCAGAACATTACCCTGACTGACATCGAGCAGATGAAGAAGGTATGTATGACGGATTATGATCCGGAATTCGCAAATGAAGTAAAGGACGGAGACATTCTCGTCGGCGGAGTAAACTTCGGATATGGACATCCTCACTACGTAGCTTTTAAGGCTTTAAGAGCTCTCGGTATCAGGACAGTCATCGTAGAAAGCTTCAACCCAAGCTTCTACAAGGGCGAAGTTTCAAACGGAATGCTTCTTATCGAGGCTCCCGGCATCCTGGACGCGGTAGAGAGATGGGACAATGTAACTCTCGACTGGGATAAGAACGAGGTCACGATCAATGGTTCCAAGACAGTCAAGTGCGTACCTATCCCTCAGAGAACAAAGGATATAGTTGAATGCGGATCACTCATCAACTATATCAGAGAAAAACGTCTGTAATCTGACATTTCAGTTTCAGAATATATTACAGTTATTACCGTAGAAAGAAAGGAAAAAGGTAATTATGATGAAGAAACTTATTGCAATCTTACTGATCTGCATGATGGTATTCACCTTTGCTGCTTGCGGCGGAGACAGTGGAGACACATCAGGCGAAAGCGGAGAAGCTTCCGAAGGCGCTAACTCCTATGGATACGACGTTTCAGCCGAAGAAGATCTCACAATCGTAATGACATCAGCTCTTAACGCTACTCACTGCTGCTATGCAGGTTTCTATGAACCTTTCATGGCTCTGGTAACTGAGATGTCTGATGGCAAGATCACCTGGGAAACATATCTTTCCGGTGAATTAGTAGAAGGCGGAAAAGAATACGATGCTCTCCGTGACGGAATCGCTGACGTAGCTATGCCTCTTACCCCTATCTATGATACTTCCAGATTCCCCGCTGGAGATATCGGTCAGCTTCCTATCCAGGTTTCTGACTCAGCAACAGTTTCCAATGCATACGTGGCTCTCCTTAACAGCGACGTAGCCCTTAAGGATGGAAAGAGCTTCAACGAAACATATTTCGAAGACAACGGTGTACACTTCATCGCTCACAACAACCCTCCCGGAAACGCTATCTCCACAACTACCAAGGACATCACAACTATGGATAGCTGGGAAGGACTTATCATCCGTACATCCAGCAGACCTCAGCAGTTCCTTGCAGGTTACCTTGGAATGACCCCTCTTAACGTAACTGCTTATGACCTCTATGATACTCTTTCAAGAGGAACTGCAGACGGCGGTTTCCAGCAGATCCCTGACTGGGCTTCCTATGGACTTGA
This sequence comes from Anaerovoracaceae bacterium, assembly GCA_045545455.1. GTDB lineage: Bacteria > Bacillota > Clostridia > Peptostreptococcales > Anaerovoracaceae > RUG754. Next base: position 14,048 of record JAZQAY010000098.1, read on the forward strand.
TGAACTCTATAAGTATGCTATCGAAGGTCTCAGCTTTGGTCACTTCACAGCAGGTATGGGCTGGAGCAAGGACTTCTGGGATTCCCTTCCTGAAGTATATCAGCAGATCATCACAGACGCAGCTGATCAAGTTCGTCCCGACGGATGCGAATACTGGGAGAACAAGACTGATGAAGTAAAGGCTACAGTAGAAGGAAACGGCGGTAAGTTCGTTCAGTTCTCTGATATCCCTCAGGATCTTCAGGACAAGGTAAACGACGCTTGCGTAAAGACATGGGTAGACTATGCTAACATGCTCACCGAAGCCGGTGAACCCGGTGCAGAGATCGTAAGACTCTGGAGAGACTGCATGGAAGAAGCAGGCGCTGTAATGATCGACGGTGTTAACGAAGCTATCGATGCTCTCTAATAAGTTATAGTTAATAAAGATAAACTGAAACATTTCGAAGTTTGAGAAGGATCCTGTGGGGCCATAGGGCTGCACAGCTCCTTTGCAAAACAGTTGTTCAGGAGGTACTCTATGACAACAACGGGTATTGCAATCTTGATTGCAGCAGTAACATTAATAGTACTGCTTCTGAGCGGCCTGTACATTCACTCAATGCTGCTTGCGGTAGGTGTTGTGGGTATCCTGGCTCTTGGAAAAGGTGCACTTCTTTCAGGTTTACTCAGTTATACGACATATACGACCGTAGCTGTTTATTCGATGACTACGATACCGTTATACGTATTGTGTGCCCAGCTGATACTAGAAGCTGGTGTCGTAGAGGACCTGTTCAACATTTTATACAACATTTCACACGGAAGAAGAGGCGTACTCGGTGCATTCTGCTCCATCCTCGGAGCATTCCTGGGTGCTGTCTGCGGTTCCGGTACAGCTACATCCGCAGCTCTCGGAGAAGCTGCATATCCCCAGCTTGTAAAGCGTGGGTACAAGTCAGAACTTGCAGCTGCAGTTTCAGCTTCAGCAGGTTCCCTTGCCGGAGTAATCCCTCCGAGTGTTACCCTCATCGTATACGGAATCACCACAGAGACCCCTATCGGACGTCTTTTCGTGGCATCACTTGTTCCGGGAATACTGACCACATGCGTATTCATCGGATGTACTTTATTCTTCCTCGGACGTGACAAGAAAGCAGGAACGGTAGTAGAAGAGTTCAAACCTGTTCACGTCGAAAGGAAGCACGCTATAGTTTCGATAACAGTAGCCTGCATCATCGCCATCACGATCTTCGGCGGTATCTATTCAGGCTTTATGACAGCAACAGAGGCGGGAGCTGTTTCCGCTACAGTTGCCTTTATATGTGCGCTCTGCCTCGGCAAGGTAACCAAGAGTTTCATAGTAAAGTCGGCAAAGAGCACGGTAAGCATCACCGCTATGGTAATGCTGATCATGATCGGTGCTAAGATATTCGGCAAGTTCATGTCATTATCCAAAATCTCCGACAGATTCGTTCAGGCCCTCGAACCCCTTATGGATAATCCGAGGATCATCCTGGTCATCTGCATCATAGTATACTTCGTACTCTTCATGCTGATGGAAGGAACCGCTGTAATCGTAATGACTACTCCCGTTCTTCTTCCGGTAATGAATCAGATGGGTATCGATA
>JAZQAY010000099.1:0-16961 GCA_045545455.1 Anaerovoracaceae bacterium
GTCTGATTCCCTGAGCCAGGGATTCTCAACCTTGAGGTGTCGTGAAAGATCCTTGCTTGTTTCTGTATAGCTAAGAGATCCATGACATAACTTCCAAAAAGTCTGCTTCAATTCAAGATAGTGATTAAACACAAAACGGCAGGACCCGAATGTCTTTAAAAAGAACTCCTGCTGTTTACTATCTGGATATGCGCGATATTTGTAACCTCTTATCCGTTTCATGGCACCTCTCCGAACATACGTTCTTTTTCTTATTGTATCATGAAGCGGAAAATCGTGCAATAGCTTTCGTGAAAGATTCGGGAACTTTATTCCGGAAACGGCCTCCTGGATATCGCAAGAATTATACTCGGCAACCTTCTGTAAAAATGGAACGATTCAGCCCTCCACTTTAGAAGTGGGGGCATTCTCGTTAAGTTTAATGATAAAAAAACTTCCGGTCACCCGGAAGTTTTTATTTTTCTTTATTTCTTAAGCACTCTGTTAAGTATGGAGACCAGCTTGTCTCCCTTAGGAAGACGTCTAATTTCTTCGATCTTGAGCGTGCCTGTCACCAGTACCATGATCACATAAACGATGACGGCGAAGATGATGGCAAGCGCACAGCTTATCAGGTTGCTCTTCACTATCAGCATCAGCACCTTATAGCAAACGTAGGCAGCAACGCCCATGACAGCCGACGCTATGAAAGGCTTGACATATGTATCCTTTATATCGAAGGTGACGCCGGTCTCCCTTCTGACATCCCTCGCATCCAGATAGAAGGCAACCGCTGAACATGCGATGGATCCAATGGACGCTCCGTTTACGTTTATAGGTATGATACCTACCAGAATGAAGGTAAGTATTACCTTCACCACCGCACCTATCGCCAGGTTCCTTACAGGAAGCATCTGTCTGTCGACGCCCTGAAGTACTCCGGTCAGGGTCACCATAGGGCTCATGGGTATGGTCTCTATCGCCATGATAGCCAGAACGATCGCCGTACTTGAGACCTCTTCAGCTTGCATGGGATAGAACATGAGAAGGATAGGATGAGCCAGCACCATCATTCCTATTGTACACGGGAATGCTATTATCATAGTAGCTCTCATGGCGAACTGTGTGTTCTCCGTAAGTGCCTCGCGATCCTTAAGCTTGTACGCTGCTGCGATCGCGGGAACCAGACTCATTACTATAGCCTGGATCAGTACCTGAGGCATACCTGCGATGGATGCGCAGTATCCGCCAAGCTTACCGAACAGCACTCTGGATTCCGTAAGTGAAAAACCTACGGCCTGAAGTCTTCTCATTACCATCATAGAGTCAATCGCATTGATAAGAGGAACGATACAGGCACCGATAGTGATGGGAATAGCTATTACTATGATCTCCTTTACTATCTTCTGCCAGGGTTCTATCTCTTCGCTGTGCTTATTCCTCTTTATCTGACTCATTATGACCCTGCGGTTTAAGAGATAGATGATTACAGCGATGGCAAGTCCTGCTCCGGCTCCTGCCGTGCAGCCGAAGATAGCGCCTGCAGCGAATTTATCATAGCCCGCGCTTATCAGATAATATCCGAGAGCGAGACCGACTCCTACCCTGAAGAACTGCTCCACTATCTGGGAAACTGCAGTGGGATTCATGTTCTGTCTTCCCTGGAAATATCCCCTGTACGCTGCCATTACAGGTACCAGGAAAAGAGACGGAGCTATCGCCTTGATGGCATATTCAGTACCAGGGTTGTTAAGCACTATGTTCTCTATGAAACCCGCTCCGAAATGCATTATGAGGAAGGAAGCGAAGCCGATCCCTCCGAGAAGCCACACAGAAATATTGAATACCCTGTGAGCTCCTCCGTAGTTTTTGACGGCGGTTCGTTCTGAAATCATCCTGGATATGGCTACAGGGATACCTGCAAGGCTGATCAGCAGGAAAAATGTATAGAACGGATATACCGAACTGTAATAAGACATACCTTCAGCTCCTACCCAGTTGGTAAGAGGTATCCTGAAGAATACGCCCATTACTTTTACCAATAGTCCGGCTACTGCCAGGACCGCAGCCCCCTGTAAAAATTTGTTAGAGTTCTTTTCTTCCATTACAGTTACTGTCCAAAAATTATAACTTGCTTAAAATAACCTTCGTAGCTGCCTGAGCCTCGAACATGGTCTTCTCGATATCAAGAGTCTTGTATTCACCGTTCTCATAAACGATCTTTCCGTCCGACATAGTCATAACGATGTCCGTTCCGGATGCGGAATATACCAGATTGTTCATGAGATCGTGAACGGGATACATGTTCGGCTGTTCCAGATCTATCATCATGAGGTCCGCCTTGAAGCCTTCCTTAACGAGTCCCGCATCTTCCCTGCCCTGTGCCAGAGCGCCTGCACGAGTCGCTGCGTACAGCGTCTGCTTTGGAGTGATAAGTGTGGGATCGTTGAAGCGGATCTTAGGAGCTATGGCAAACATCTTCATCTCCTCAAAGAAGTTGAGAGAATTGTTTGAAGCCACGGAGTCCGTTCCTATAGCTACGTTTATACCTCTTCTGAGCATCTCCGGAACGTTTGCGATACCCGAAGCCAGCTTCATGTTGGACATCGGGTTCGTTGCTACGCTTACGCCCTTCTCCTTCAGGATATCCATATCCTCATCCTCGACCCATACGCAGTGGGCTGCGAGAGCTTTGGAATCGAAAGCTCCGATATCGTTCATGAGTTTTACCGGAGTCTTGCCGTATTTGACTTTGCATTCCTCGTGCTCAGACTTCGTTTCTGAAATATGGATATGATTTATAGCGCCCACCTGATTACAGTAGTCCGCCACAGCCTGCATGGCTCTGAGAGAGTTGGTATATTCAGCGTGTATGCTGATGTCGATCTTGATCCTTCCGTCAGCGGCACCATCCAGTCTCTCATAGGTGTCCTTCATCTCCTTTAATCTCACGGTCTCCCAGGGATCGCCCTCCCCGAACTCCGTGATAGCTCTGGAAATATTGGCCTTCATACCGGATTCATCTGTAGCCCTTACCATGTCGTCGAGGAAATAGTACATATCAGAATGAGATACTATTCCGAATCTCATCCCTTCAGCCATGGTAAGAAGGGTTCCCCAGTAAACAGCGTTACTGTCAAGTTTATCCTCGAAGGGAAATACTTTGGTAAAGAGCCAGTCCTGAAGTTTCATGTTTTCGGCATATCCTCTTAAGAGAGCCATTGGAGAATGCCCATGCGCATTATGAAATGCAGGCATGAGAAGTTTCCCCTTCCCGTCTCTTATATCGCCGTAATCGCCTCTCGGCATGCAGTCACCCACGTAAACTATCCTGTCGTCTTCCGTTGCGACATACATCTTATCTTTTATCTCAAAGTTTTCATCAAGGATCCTGATGTTACTGAAAAGCATATGTTTCTTCCTTTCAATCTGAAAAATACTTAAATTATATTATATCACATAGTTTTGCTGTTTTCCACGAGTATTTCCATCAGCTTCGTGACCTGATCCAGTTCCTTCGTGGGTTCAGCTGAGAGTCTGATGAAGGGTCTTGCCCCCATATGAGCAAAGAACCTTCCTCCGAACTCGGCCTTGGCATTGACTATGCCGAAAGCGGTGAGTTTGTTTCTCTCCCTGAAGTCGATGATATACGTGTAACCCTTGTTAACTCTTCCGGTCCTTCCTCTAAGCGTTCTGGTCTTGGCTTCAAGGGGCGAGAAATTTTCTTTGTCAGCGTGGATCTTTTCCACGGAGATCTGTTCAGAAAGATACCTTATATATGCGATCTTGATAAGATCCATCGTAGGGCCGGGTACGTCTCCGAATCTGTCGGTCAGCTCATCTATGATATCTTCCTGCTCCTCACGTGAAGTGACGCCGGAGATCCTTTTGTACATCTCAAGCTTAAGCGCTTCATCTTCAATGTATGTTCCGGGGATATACGCTGATACAGGAAATTCCATCGAGGATTCTTCTCTGTCGTCGTTCACGATCTCACCCTTAAGTGCCCTTACCGCGTTATCCACCATCTTGCAGTAGAGATCGTAGCCGATGTTAAGGATATGTCCTGACTGGGCGGTACCAAGCATGTTTCCCGCACCTCTTATCTCCAGGTCCTTCATGGCTACCTTGAACCCGGCTCCGAATTCCGTAAACTCGCGTATGGCTTTCAGTCTTCTCTCCTGAGCTTCTGTGAGGACCATATCCTTCTTATACATCAGGTAGCAATAAGCCATCCTGTTGGAGCGGCCTACCCTTCCTCTCATCTGGTATAGCTGAGCCAGACCGTATCTCTCCGCATCCATGATGATCATGGTATTAGCGTTCGGTATATCCAGTCCCGATTCTATTATGGTCGTGGATACGAGTACGTCAGCCTCGTGATCTATGAACTTGAGCATGACCTTTTCAAGTCCGCCCTCGCCCATCTGTCCATGGCCGGAAATGACTCTGGCTTCAGGAACGAGTTCACTGATCTTTCTCGCTATGGTGCCAAGTCCTCTTACCCTGTTGTATACCACGAAGACCTGGCCACCTCTTCCCAGTTCTCTCTCTATAACGACTTTTATTACATCGTCGCTCTGTTCCATGACGTAGGTCTGAACGGGATATCTCTCTTCAGGCGGTTCCTCTATCACGCTCATATCCTTGATACCCGTAAGGGACATGTTGAGGGTCCTGGGTATAGGAGTTGCCGAGAGCGTGAGCACGTCCACGTTGGCCTTCAGTTTCTTCAGAGTTTCCTTGTGGTCCACTCCGAATCGCTGCTCCTCATCAACGATAAGAAGACCCAGATCCTTGAAAGCCACGTCTCCTGAAAGGAGTCTGTGCGTGCCTATTACCAGATCCACCTCGCCCTTCTTCAGTTTCTCCACAGTTTCCTTCTGCTGAGCAGGACTGCGAAATCTTGAAAGGACGTCAACGGTGAACGGGAAATTCTCGAATCGTTCCTTCAGGGTATAATAATGCTGATTTGCAAGTATCGTAGTGGGCACCAGCATTGCAGCCTGTTTACCGTCTGCGAGGCACTTGAATATGGCCCTTGCAGCAACTTCGGTCTTCCCGAATCCGACGTCTCCCAGAAGAAGTCTGTCCATGCTGAAGGGCTTCTCCATATCAGCTTTTATTTCTGAAGCCGCCCTCAGCTGGTCGTCTGTCTCCTCGAAGGGGAAAGCGTCCTCGAACTCCCTTTGCCATGGAGTATCTTCACTGAAGGCGTAGCCCGGTTCCAGCTGTCTCTTGGCATAAAGATCGATCAGATCCTTAGCCATCACAGCTATGGCTGCCTTGGCTTTAGCCTTGGTGGCCTTCCATTCGCCGCCTGACAGCTTGTTGATCTTAGGTACTGCATCATCGCCTGCGATGTACTTCTGCACCATGTCCATCTGTTCCACAGGGACATACAGAAGATCCGCACCGGCATATTTTATCTTTATGTAATCCTTTATCTCCCCTTCGACCTTCAGCTGATGGATACCGATGAATTTACCGATACCATGGTTCTCATGTACTACGTAATCCCCTTCTTTGATGTCTGTAAAGGAACTTAAAGTCTTGTTTCTGTCTTTTGTTTTCTTTCTTCTCTTCTTTTTAGGCTGGCTGAAAATATCTCTTTCCGAAAGCCATACCCTCTTCTCCAGAGGAAAATCTATTCCCTGGCTCAGGCTGCCCCAAAGGAAATTTACAGGTTTAAGATCCGCCCTGTCGCAGAACTCCCTCAAGTTTGCCAGCCTCTCCTCTGAAGTCGAAAGAAGGTTTATTTCATATCCCTTTTTCAGATATGATCTCAGTTCAGCCTCCAGCACGTTCATCTTACCGTTGAAACTGAGAGGCTGCCTGGACTGCATGTTATATACCTTATCGAAGGTGTCTGCACCCTTTATCCTCTTGGGGAAAGGAGTGAACACCGTGACATCATTTTCTCTGAGTGCCCTCAGGAAGTCACCAGTTCCTGAGATCGCAGCCCTGTCCTTCGGAACAGCCAGCCCTCTCTCAAGGACTACTTCAAAATCATCCTCCGTCTCCCTGTCCGAAAGATCAAGGGTCTCATATATCCTGTCGGGATCGTCGATGAGTATCTGTCCGTCCTTCATATAGTCCCAGATATATTCGGTGTTTTCGAAGAAATAGTGAAGATAGTTGGAAAGTATCTCCAGATTGCGTCCGCTTCTGATCTGCTCCGCTATCTCATCTCCGGTCTTAATTATCTTCTCCGGTATGATTACTTTAAGGTCGGGATCCTTTTCCTTTCTGGAAACGCTTTCGGAATATTTTTTATACTCTGCGGTGAGCTTAGACAGTCCTTTTTCAAAAAACTCACCGTCTCCAGATATCTCTCTTGCCGGATATATATCTATACTGCTGAGATTCTTAAGGGACCTCTGGCTTTCCCTGTCAAAGCTTCTTATGGAATCCACCTCGTCCCCGAAAAACTCTATTCTTACAGGGTTCTCGCTTTCAGGGGTGAAGACGTCAAGTATGCCTCCTCTTACGCTGAATTGTCCTGTGCCTTCAACTATCCCGTATCTTTCGTATCCCATGTCGGACAGTTCTGCTGCAAGTTCGCTGAGTGAATATTCCTTCCCCATTTCCAGCGAGAGACTCTTTTTTTCATAGTATCCATGGGGCGGAAGCTTTTTTATTGCAGCAGAAACAGGCGCTACGACCACAAGGGGTACCCCCTGACGCAGTGCCTGAAGTGCTTTTAGTTTTTTTACCGCGACGTCACGGTTCTTAGCTTCATATCTCGCAAAGGAAAGGTCCTCACCGTAAAGCGTGATTATTTCCCTGTCCTTCAGAAAAAATCCCAGGTCATTTGACAGTCTGGCTGCCCTGGTATCAGAAGATACTATAATGAGCGTCTGGGATCTCTTTTCTGCGAGTTCTGCTGCTATAGGCGCGACGCGGCTTTCTGATAATCCGGTATAGTTTATCATTCTTTTTCGGAAACCGGTTCAGCATCCTTACGCTGATCCTTCTCTCCTTCCGCGGCCTTTTCTTTTTCTTTTTTCAGCCTTTTAGGTTTGATATTGTATTCCTGCATAGCATGGGTGATATCATTTATCACGATATCAGCTGCCGCTTCTGCAGCTTTATTGAGAGCACCCCAAAGGGCGTCTGCCTCTTTTTCGGTCACCTTGCCGATCACGTAGTCCACCAGATCGGCCTTTTTCTCTCCTCCTATGCCCACACGAATCCTGGGGAAGCCGTCTTCTCCGAGAAGATAGACGATATTCCTCATTCCGTTATGAGTGCCTGCGGAGCCTTTGGATCTGATCCTCAGCGTGCCTTCGGGAAGATCTATATCGTCATAGATCACTATGAGATTCTCGATCGGTTCCTTATAGAAATTCATAACGTCCCTTACAGATTCTCCTGAAAGGTTCATGTACGTCTGGGGCTTCACGAGAAGGACCTTCTTCCCCTCGATCCTGCCCTCTCCTGTGAGGGCCTTGAATTTCAGGCGGTCCACTTTGATATCGTATTTATCAGCCAGAAGATCCAGCGCCAGGAATCCCATGTTATGACGAGTGTGCTCGTATTTTTTGCCCGGATTTCCCAGGCCGACTATTATATACATGGCTTTATAAAACACTGTACTCCCACGATGACATCGCGGGAGTACCTGAATTCATTCTGATCAGTCAAATAAAGCGGAAACAGAGCCATTATTGTGGACTCTTGTCATCGCTTCTGCAAACAGAGGAGCAACTGAAAGTATCTTCATGTTGGGAAGTATCTTCTCTTCAGGAAGATGGATAGTATTCAGAAGAATCATCTCCTCAAAAACGGAATCTTTTATCCTGTCGATGGCAGGTCCGGATAAAACCGCATGTGTAGCTCCTGCATAGACCGACTTGGCTCCAAGGTCCTTGATAGCCTTGGCAGCATTACAGATGGTTCCCGCTGTATCGATCATGTCATCCATTATGATGCAGTTCTTGCCTTCTATGTCACCGATGATGTTCATAATCTCACTCTTGTTGGGTTCGGGACGGCGCTTGTCGATTATTGCAATGGGGCAGTTCAGAACTTCAGCAAGCGATCTGGCTCTCTTTACAGAGCCATGGTCAGGAGATACTACACAGAGGTCAGGAAGGTCTTTCTTCTTGAAATAATCTGCAAGGATCGGCATACCTACCAGATGGTCAACGGGTATATCGAAGTATCCCTGGATCTGGTTTGCATGAAGGTCCATGGTGATCACTCTGTCTGCGCCTGCTGCCATAATAAGGTTTGCAACGAGTTTGGATGTGATGGGGTCTCTTGCCTTGGCCTTTCTGTCCTGTCTGGCGTATCCATAGTATGGAATGACCGCATTGATCCTTCCGGCGGATGCCCTCTTCATGGCATCGATCATGATGAGAAGTTCCATGAGGTTGTCGTTAACGGGATCATTGGTGGACTGTACTATATAGCAATCCACTCCTCTGACTGTCTCCCAGATATTTACTGAGATCTCGCCGTCGCTGAACTTAGTAACAGTGGCTTTCCCAAGGGGTTTACCCATGATTCCCGCTATCTCCTCTGCCAGTTCAGGATGAGAATTGCAGGTGAAAACTTTGTAATCGGTGTATACTCCGTTTTTCAATTTGAATACCTCGCTTTTCTGATTCGTTATATGTTGATGCTATCGCTAATTATAGACTTCTCAGTCGAGGAGAAGATCTCCTACCTTATATATGTCTCCTGCGCCCATGGTTATGACCATATCGCCTTTGGAAGTGTTCTCCTTAAGATATCCGGCTATATCATTGAAGTCAGCAATATATCTGACATCCATATCCGGATGGGTCTCCTTGATCTTTTCCATCAGCTGCTGAGAGGATACCTTGTAGATATTCTTTTCCCTTGCAGCATAGATCTCTGCAAGTATCAGGTGATCAGCCCCTGTAAAGGCGTCAGCAAATTCATCGAACAAAGCCAGGGTCCTCGTATAGGTATGAGGCTGGAAGCAGACCCACAGTTCATTGTGAGGCACGTTCTTGGTCGCTGAAAGGGTAGCCTTTATCTCTGTCGGATGATGAGCGTAATCATCCACAATCTTCACTCCGTTTCTGGTGGTTCCTATTATATCAAAACGTCTTTCGGTCCCGGAATAGCCGTGAAGAGTATCAGCGATGGTCTTCTCGTTCACTCCAAGGGTGTGGGTACACGCGAAGGCTGCAAGCGCGTTCAGCACGTTATGTTCTCCGGGAATGTTGAGGTCCACATGCACCAGGAACTCGCCATTCTTATATACGTCAAACCCGGGCATTCCGTTCTCGTCAAACTTGATACCCTTGCCGTAATAATTGCATTTCTCATTGAGACCGAATGTTATAACGTTATCCAGCCCGCTTATTACCTGATTGACGAACGGGTTGGCATCATATGCAATGATTAGTCCGTCTTCAGGCACAAGCTTGGTGAATCTGTCAAAAGATCTCACTATCTGGTTGATATCCTTGAAATAATCAAGATGATCTGAATCTATGTTGAGTATAATCTCGATCTTCGGTTTTAGACTGAGAAAGCTGTCCACGTATTCACAGGCTTCGGTAACGAAGTATTGTGAATAGCCCACCTGACAGTTCCCTCCTATTTCCCCAAGGTTACCACCAACGAGTATCGTGGGATCCAGACCTGCGTTCTCCATGATAAGAGATACCATGGATGTTGTCGTAGTCTTGCCGTGAGTTCCGGAAACAGCGATGCTGTTCTCGTATTCAGACATGAGATAGCCAAGCATTTCAGCTCTGGAAAGACATGGTATCCCCCTCTCCTTGGCTCTTAACAGTTCCGGATTATCCGGTCCGATAGCCGCTGTATAGAGGAGTATATCTGCGTTCTCAACGTTTTCTCTTCTGTGACCGATAAATACCCTGGCGCCCATCTGCGCCAGTTTCATGGTCATCTCGGACTCCTTCATATCTGAGCCTGAAACGTTATATCCCCTCGAAAGAAGTATCTCGCAGATAGCACTGAGACCTATGCCTCCGATACCTATTGCATGTACGTTTTTATATTTACTGAGATCAAACAAAGTTCGGTCCTCCAATCAATTTGATGAACCTGTAAGGCTGACCTTACAGAGCTAATCGTTATTATAGCATAAATATTGTTAATAATCTACACAGGATATGCTTTATTTTTTGTATCCATGAGGTCCGGATCTATGCCGTTCATCTCGGCATCCCTTCTCTTGAAGAAATCCGTGGCTACCTGAGGGAAGAGCGCATAACTGAGCACGTCTTCCTCCTGGATGGTATAGGCTTTTATCTCTTCTCTGAGCTTATCGAGTTCCGGCTCGATCAGGTCTGCAGGTCTTACGGTGATGGGCTCCTCATCTCCAAGCGCTTTTTTCTGGACTTCGGGGTTGAATGGCTTCATGGTCTTGCCATACTCGCCTCTTAATATAGCCTTGGTCTCCTTGGTCATCATCTTATACCTTTCACCCATCAGAACGTTCAGTACCGCCTGAGTCCCCACGATCTGTGAAGACGGTGTTACCAGAGGAGGCTGGCCGAGATCCATCCTGACTCTTGGGACTTCCTGAAGCACTTCATAGAACTTGTCGGAAGCATTCTGATCCTTAAGCTGTGACACCAGATTGGAAAGCATACCGCCGGGAACCTGATATCTCAGTGTCTTGATATCCACACCCAGCACCTTCGGATCTATCTGACCTGATTTCACGAACCTCTCCTGGATAGGTCTGAAGTAGTCAGCTATCTCAGCCAGCAGTTCCTGATCCAGTCCCGGATCGAACTCCGTGCCCTCATAGGCCTTGCATATGACTTCCGTGGCCGGCTGGGACGTTCCCATAGCCCATGGAGAGATAGCCGTGTCCACTATATCACATCCCGCTTCTATAGCTTTCATATATGTCATCATCGCAACGCCGGATGTGCAGTGGCTGTGAAGCTGGATAGGTATGCTTACAGCCTTCTTGAGAGCCGGAATGAGTTCTGCAACAGCCTGAGGCATCAGTATGCCTGACATGTCCTTGATACAGATGGAATCTGCTCCCAGAGACTCTATATCCTTCGCAAGTCGGGTCCAGTAATCCAGCGTATATCCATCCCCAAGTGTATATGAGAAGGCTATCTGCACTTCTCCTCCTTCTTTTTTAGCGGCTTTTACAGATGTCTCCAGATTCCTCAGATCGTTCAGTGCATCAAATATCCTGATTATGTCTATACCGTTCGCGATGGACCTCTGTACGAAATACTCCACCACGTCGTCAGCATAATGTCTGTATCCGAGAAGGTTCTGCCCCCTTAAAAGCATCTGAAGCTTGGTGTTGGGCATTCCCTTTCTCAGTTTCCTGAGTCTGTCCCACGGGTCTTCATTCAGGAACCTCAGGCAGGCATCAAAGGTGGCGCCTCCCCAGCATTCCACCGAATGATATCCGACTTTATCCATCTTGTCGAGGATGGGAAGCATGTCTTCAGTCCTCATCCTCGTTGCAGCAAGAGACTGATGAGCGTCCCTTAAAACTGTCTCCATTATTCTTAATTTCTTTTCAGCCATTTTTATCTCCTTAAGGATAAGATCCTTTTATACTCCGAATACGGCCATGAATACGCCTGCGGCAACAGCTGTGCCTATAACGCCTGCGACGTTCGGTCCCATGGCATGCATAAGAAGGAAGTTCGTAGGATCCTCTTCAGCTCCGACTTTCTGAGCAACACGTGCTGCCATAGGTACCGCAGATACTCCAGCAGCTCCTATAAGAGGATTAATCTTTCCTCCCGTTGCCTTGCACATTATCTTTCCGAAGATCACACCTGCAGCGGTGCCAAAAGCGAAGGCTATGAGCCCCAGGATGATGATCTTTATGGTGGTCCACTTGAGGAATGCCTCAGCAGATGCCGTAGCTCCGACAGATGTACCGAGGAAAATTACAACGATGTACATCAGTGCGTTGGACGCAGTTTCCTGAAGCTGTCTCACAACGCCCGACTCCCTGAAAAGGTTTCCCAGCATGAGCATTCCGATAAGCGGAGCTGTGGAGGGAAGAAGCGAGCATACCACGATGGTAACTATTATGGGGAAAAGTATCCTTTCTTTTTTGGATACGGGCCTCAGCTGTTCCATCTTGATTTTTCTCTCTTTTTCAGTTGTAAGCAGTTTCATGATAGGCGGCTGTATGATAGGAACAAGGGCCATATATGAATAAGCCGCTACAGCTATAGGGCCCATGATTTCCTTCTGTCCCAGCATCATTGCCAGATATATGGATGTAGGTCCGTCAGCGCCTCCGATAATACCGATGGATGCGGAGGATTCAGGACTGAATCCCATGAGCATGGCCATGAGATATGCGCTGAATACACCGAACTGCGCTGCAGCTCCCAGAAGGAAGCTCTTAGGATTGGCAATCAGCGGTCCAAAGTCGGTAAGTGCGCCCACTCCCAGGAAAATGAGTGAGGGAAGTATCGTCCACTCATCGAGTTTGAAGAAGTAGTTCAGCAGTCCCCCCTCCTCCATGATTGGAGGATATATGTTGACCAGAAGCATGCCAAATGATATCGGCAACAGAAGCAGCGGTTCATATTCCTTATGTATTGCAAGGTACAGAAAGAAACATGCCACCGCTACCATTACGAGATTCCCCAGGGACAGATTGAAAAACGCAGTCTGTTCCAGGAGATTCCCGAGGGTCTCAGTTACATAGTCCATGTCTTACCTCTCTTTACTCTATTGTGAGGAGTTTATCGCCTGCTTCCACAGGCTGTCCTTCGCTTACAAAAATAGTGTTTATTACTCCTGAAGCAGTAGCCACCATCGGGATCTCCATTTTCATGGCTTCAAGGATCACAGCAGTCTCCCCGCTCTCTATGCTGTCGCCGGGCTTCTTAAGGATCTTCCAGACTTTACCTGCAGCACCCGCCTCCAGTACTGTACCCTTGACTTCCTTCTGCACTTCAGGTGCTTTGGCAGGGGCAGCGCTGACAGCCTCGCTCCCGGTTTCAGATGAAGCGCCGTAACCTACTTTCTCTACCTCTACTTCGTATTCTTTACCGTTGACTTTTACAATATATTTTTCCATAGGTCTTAACTCCTTATCTTCTTCTCCTGACTGATCTCACTATATACCCAACTTCTTCCGCAGGAGCAGCAGTCCCATTTCCCTCTGCTGCCATCGCCATTCTGACGGCGGTCATTATTACCGCTATGAGTTCACCGTCGTCCTCTTCAGGTGTGATGACCTCAGGCGGTTCTTCCGCCGCGGATGGTGCCTTTTCCTTATTTATAAATTTGAAAAGGGATATTATCACGCTGATCAGTATCAGTATGAGGAATACCGATCCCATGCCCATCATGGTATCCATCAGCGCCTTGATCAATGTTTGTGCAAGCGTCATATCCTACCTCCTAAAACAGGTTGGCATAAGTTTCAAGGGCTCCGGCCAGATATTTTCTCGTCTCTTCTGGTTCGATCACCTTGTCCACGAGTCCCTTCTCCTCCAGTATTTCTGCCGTCGAATGGGTGCTTTCATATTCAGCGGTCTTTTCTTCCACGTTGGAAGGGTCAAGCGGACCGTAGAGGATCTCAGCAGCCTGTCTGGGTGCTATTATATTCACTGTGGCGGTCTTCCATGCAAAGGTAAGATCCGTAGACGTTCCGCGTCCGTTGAACAGGCTGTATGCACCGCCCGCAACCGATCCCGTTATGACATCGATCATGGGTACCTTCGCCTTGGTGAATGCATCCCACAGCTTACCGGAAGCGCTGACCATCATGTTCTGATCCTCTGTTATCGCTATCCCGTCTGTATTGGATATCTTTACCAGACTAAGCCTGAACTTGCCGGCTGTCTCCACCAGTTTTCTGGCTTTATCCAGTCCTTCCAGACTGATCCGGCTGCCCTTTTCCGTCCTGTTATTTGCTATGGCTGCTACCATAAGCCCGTTTATCTTTATAAAACCGGTCGTTAATTCCGGCGCTTTATCGGGGTCTGTTTCAAGAAGGAAGCTGTCGTCGGATATTTCCCTGAGGACGTCCTTACCTGAATCAACCATTTTCTCTATTCCGGTGTTAAGCCTGTTGAGGTCATCCGCAGTCTCGAATTGTTCAGGCAGAAAACCCTTAGCCGGAGGCATGACCTTAATAAGTTCCTTAGTCTTCTCAAAGGCCTCTTCCAGCTCTATCTCTTTAAAGAAGAAATCCGCAGTGCTCGCCAGGCTTACCATCTGGCCCATGCACTTTCCTCCGACTATCATTATCTGGAGGATGCTTTCCCTGGCAGCGTTAGCCAGAGCATATACCTCGGAGAATGCATTCAGAGCTTCAGCTCCCTCATCTATAAGATATCCCGTGGAGTCCAGAAGCCCCACTACCGGGACTTTTGCCTTGAGCGCAAGTTTGTACACGTCAATTATCTTTGAAGCTGCTGTAACGCTGAAAGCTCCGCCATCCCTTTCACTGTCCTGAAGGAATGCATATACCATGCGGTCTCCTATCCTGCCATAACCGGTAACGACCGAACTGCCTCTGCCTTTTTCCATTTCCATGAAGCTTCCTCGTTCAAAAAGAAGTTCAATGTCTTTTCTTGTAACCATACTGTTCACTCCTTGCTGTGAGGATATAATCATACAGATAAATTATAACACAGATGCGCCTCTATGTATCAAACAAAAAAATGTTTTTTGGTCATATGACGCATTTTTATTCATCCTTGACAAGCCAACACCTTTTGGGTATTCTTTTCCTATAAAATACGAACGATAAGGAGACGCCAATATGAAACGTACGGAACGTATCGGAGCTATTGTACGCATTCTCACCGAGAATCCATCAAAAGCATATGCCCTCAGTTATTTCTCTGATCTTTTCGGCTGTGCCAAGTCCAGCATTTCAGAAGATATACACGTTGCTTCACAGACCATACGTTTTACCTGCACCGGTAGTCTTGAGACGATTCCCGGAGCCAAAGGCGGAGTTAAATACGTGCCGGACATTTCCGATCCTGAAGTTCTTGAACTGCAGGAGGAATTCTGTACTAAGCTGAGAGATACCTCTCGTCTGCTTGGAGGAAACTTCGTATATACTTCCGATATATTCTACGATCACGGGATGGTCTCAAGGCTGGCAAGGGTATTCGCCAGAAAATTCCGTGACTGCGGCGCCGAATACGTGGCCACGGTAGAAACTAAGGGAATTCCCCTGGCCTATAACGTTTCACATCTCCTGAATATCCCGCTGGTGGTCATCAGACGCGAAGCAAGGATATCTGAGGGATCCACCGTCAGTATCAATTATTTTTCAGGTTCTTATGACCGTCTTCAGAAGATGTCCATGTCCAAGCGCGCCATCAAGACCGGGGCGAAGGTCCTGATCATAGATGACTTCATGCGAGGAGGCGGCTCCGTCACGGGAATAACCGAGATGATCGGTGAGTTTGGCGGCACTGTTGTGGGAGTCGGTATCGCTATAGTAGCATCTGAACCCGCTGTCAAGAAAGTGGATAGCTATTCAAGCGTAATAACTCTTGGAAAAGTATCATCCGAGGATAGGATCATAGAGGCTGAACCTAACAGAGACCTTTTCTGAACATATCTCCTTTCACTTTTATTTTGCTTGTATTAAAATAAAACCTTGTATATTTTTTAACGGTGAGCTATAATAAGGGTGTTGTAGGAACGATTGAAATAATTTATTAATACAACAGGAAAGGTGGAAAAAATGAATATTACTGACATTAGACTTAGGAAAGTCGGAGATGAAAGCAAACTTCGTGCTGTAGCTTCGATCACTTTTGATGACGAATTTGTAGTACATGACATCAAGATCATAGAAGGACAAAATGGCATGTTCATCGCTATGCCCAGCAAGAAGATGGGAGAAGGCGATTTCAGAGATATTGCGCACCCTCTTACACAGGAGGTAAGAAACAGATTAAAGGAAGCTGTTTTAGCCAAGTACAACGAAGAATTCCCTGAAGAAAACTGATTTAAAACCGAAACCGCAGGTTTGATAGCCTGCGGTTTTTGATTGCAAAAGCTCCCCGGTGAAATACGGGGAGCTTTTATATTATACAATCATTTCATACTTCCTGTCTTCTCAAATCTTGAGTGCCAGCTGAGAGCCTCATCAAGTATATGAGGAGTCTGGCAGGGAGCTTCAGCACATGCCCTTTCAAAGTAATCCATGAGCATTGACTTGTAGTCAGGATGAGCGCAGTTCTCGATGATGGCTCTGGCCCTTTCCTTCGGGCTGAGTCCTCTGAGGTCTGCATATCCCTGTTCAGTCACTATCACCATGACCTCATGCTCCGTGTGATCCACGTGGGGGCACATGGGTACTATGGATGAGATGGCGCCATCCTTGGCGATGGATGATGTGGTGAAAATTACAAGGGATGCTGACCTTGAGAAGTCACCGGATCCGCCGATGCCGTTCATTATCTTCTTACCCTGAACGTGGGTGGAGTTCACATTGCCGTAAATGTCAACTTCAAGGGCTGTGTTCATGGCGATGAGACCCAGTCTGTGGGCCACTTCTGCCGAGTTGGATATCTCTTCAGGTCTGAAGATAACGTGATCCTTATAGAAATCTATATCTTCAAAGAATGCTATCTGAGCTTCCGGAGAAGGTGCAAGAGCGGTGCAGGATGCCACAGTTGCCTTGCCGCACTTCACCAGATCCAACATCGAATCCTGGATAACCTCCGTATAACATGTAAGACCTTCAAAATCGGAATCCCTGAGTCCATAGAGAACTGCGTTAGCCACGGAACCTACTCCGGACTGTATAGGAAGAAGAGACTTGCCCATTCTCCCCTGCTCTACTTCATTCTTAAGAAATTTGATGATGTTCTCGCCGATCTTCTTTGAGTCCTCGGAAATGGCTGCCAGAGGTCTGGTAAGGTCTGACATTTCAGAGATGACGATGGCTTTGATCTTGTCCCATCCGCACTTGATATAAGGGCTTCCGATCCTGTCTCCGGGATGAGTGATGGGAATAGGCTGTCTGTTGGGAGGCTGCTCTGTCA
>JAZQAY010000100.1:0-9874 GCA_045545455.1 Anaerovoracaceae bacterium
TACACACTTAATTCAAGAGTTATCAGACCCAGCATGGTCAAGGTAGCTCAGTAAATCTGTTAAATAAGAAAGTAAATTTCAGGAGGAAATACAATGGCTAAAGTTATAGGAATCGACTTAGGAACGACTAACAGCTGCGTAGCAGTACTTGAAGGCGGCGAGCCCACAGTTATCGCAAACGCAGAAGGAATGAGAACCACACCTTCAGTAGTAGGTTTCAAAAAGGACGGAGAGAGATTAGTAGGTGAGACAGCTAAGCGTCAGGCAGTAACCAACCCCGACAGAACAGTATCATCCATCAAGAGACACATGGGTGAAAACTATAAAGTTACCATCGACGGCAAGGACTACACACCGCAGGACATCAGCGCTATGATCCTTACCAAGTTAAAGAACGATGCAGAAGCATACCTCGGTGAAAAGGTAACAGAAGCTGTTATCACAGTACCCGCTTACTTCTCAGATTCACAGAAGCAGGCAACCAAGGACGCAGGAAGGATCGCAGGCCTCGACGTTAAGAGGATCATCAACGAACCTACAGCTGCATCCCTTGCATACGGCCTCGATAAGGAAGAAGGATCACATAAGATCCTGGTATACGACCTTGGCGGCGGTACCTTCGATGTATCCATCCTCGAACTGGGTGACGGAGTATTCGAAGTACTGGCTACAAACGGTGATACCAAGCTGGGCGGAGATGACTTTGATGAAGTTATCATGAACTGGCTGGCAGATGACTTTGCAAGAGAGCACGGCGTTGATTTAAGACAGGACAAGATGGCTCTTCAGAGACTGAAGGAAGCTGCAGAAAAGGCTAAGAAGGAACTCAGTGCTTCCCAGACCACAAACATCAACCTGCCTTTCATCTCAGTATCAGCAGACGGTCCTCTTCACATGAACGTAGACCTGACACGTGCTAAGTTCAACCAGCTGACAGAGCACCTGGTGCAGAGAACCATCGAACCTATGCACAAGGCTATGAGAGATGCCGGCGTTACAAACGCTGACCTGGCTAAGGTCATCCTGGTAGGCGGATCCACACGTATCCCTGCAGTTCAGGAAGCTGTTAAGAGCGTTACAGGCAAGGAACCTTTCAAGGGCATCAACCCCGATGAGTGCGTAGCAGTTGGAGCTGCTATCCAGGCCGGCGTTCTTACAGGTGAAGTTCACGACGTACTTCTTCTGGACGTTACACCGCTTTCGCTGTCCATCGAGACTCTGGGCGGAGTTGCAACCAAGCTCATCGAGAGAAATACCACCATCCCTACCAAGAAGTCACAGATCTTCTCAACAGCAGCAGACAACCAGACTGCAGTAGATATCCACGTAATGCAGGGTGAAAGAGAAATGGCAGCAGGAAACACCACGCTCGGAAGATTCCAGCTCACAGGTATCGCTCCCGCTCCCCGTGGGATCCCTCAGATCGAAGTTACCTTCGATATCGACGCAAACGGTATCGTGAACGTATCTGCAAAGGATATGGGAACCGGTAAGGAACAGCACATCACCATCACTTCCTCCACAAACCTTTCTGAGGATGAGATCAACAGAAAGGTAAAGGAAGCTGAGGCTTATGCTGAAGAAGATAAGAAGAGAAAAGAAGAAGTCGATATAAGAAACAAGGCAGAAGCTCTTATCTATGATACAGACAAGTCCCTGAAGGATCTGGAAGGCAAGCTTACAGATTCCGAGAAGCAGGAGATCACAGATGCCAAGGATCAGCTCCAGGCAGTTCTGAACAACGGTACAGTTGATCAGATCAAGGAGAAGACAGAGGCTCTCACAGAGAAGTTCCACATCATCTCCACCAAGCTCTATCAGCAGGCTGCTCAGAACCAGCAGGCTCAGGGCGACCCTAACATGGGCGGAGCAGGCTTCAATCCCAACATGGGAGGACAGGGATTCAATCCCAACAACTTCACAGGATCCCAGCAGGCAGGACCTGCAAACGACGACAACGTTGTAGATGCAGACTACACCGTAGTTGACGAAGACAAATAAGCAAGACTTTCAAGGGGGCCTGATAAGCCCCCTGAATCTTGTATTTTTGAGGTTTTTTAAATGGCAGATAAAAGAGATTATTATGAAGTCCTGGGGCTTAAGAAGGGTGCATCCGAGGATGAGATAAAGAAGGCCTTCCGTAAGATGGCCATGAAATATCACCCCGACAGAAATCCCGGAGACAAAAAAGCAGAGGAAAAGTTCAAGGAAGTAAACGAAGCTTACTCCGTTCTTTCCGATGCGGATAAAAAAGCTAAATACGACCGTTTCGGTTTCGCAGGCGTAGATCCCAACCAGGGATTCGGCGGAGCAGGCGCAGGCGGTTTCGGTGGATTCGGAGGATTCGGCGGATTTGAGGATATCTTCGGGGATATCTTTGGAAGCTTCGGAGGCGGAGCTTCATCCCGCCGCGCGAACCAGCCCAGAAAGGGAAGGGATCTTCAGAAGGCCATAAGCATCACCTTTGAAGAGGCTGCTTTCGGATGCAAGAAGACCATCAGCCTTAATAAATACGTCACCTGTCCTACCTGTAAGGGCGACGGTGCGAAACCCGGAACGTCCAAGAAGACCTGTCCTAAGTGCGGAGGTTCCGGTCAGGTATCATCTGTTCAGAGGACTCCCTTCGGTCAGTTCCAGTCGGTGAATACCTGCGATCAGTGCGGAGGCACAGGCTCCGTGATCGAGACACCTTGTCCGGACTGCGGCGCTACAGGCAGGATCAAAAAGAACGTATCTATAACAGTGGACATCCCGGCAGGAGTGGACAACGAGTCCGTTATCCCCATCAGGGGACAGGGAGAGCCGGGATATAACGGAGGACCCGCAGGTGATCTTTACATTGTACTCAATGTCAAACCACATTCGATGTTTAAGCGTAGCGGTGCTGATCTCTATCTTGACATTCCTATCAGCTTTGACCAGGCGGCCCTCGGAGCGGAAATAACCGTTCCGACCCTTGAAGGAAAGGTCAAGTATAAGATCCCTTCAGGCACACAGCCCGGCACCAAGTTCAGACTTAAGGAAAAGGGAGTCAAGTATCTCAGAAGGGATGCCAAGGGAGACCTGTATGTGACGGTCAACCTGGAGATACCCACCAAGCTGAATGGCAAGCAGAAGAAGGCCATCGAGGCCATGGCAAAGGAAGTTACAGAGGACTGCTACCAGAAGAAATCAAGCTTTACCGATAAAATCAAAGAATGGTTCAGCTAATTATAAGATAATTGTTAAAACACACCGTTTGACGGTGTGTTTTTTGTTGCTTGAAACAAAGACCAGGGGGCGCGTGTACATTTTAAAAAACATATTGTCAAATAATTGACACATGTTTGTTAAAGTGCTAATAATTATCTATCGTGCAATAGTTATTCATTTGTATTTGGAGGTAAAGAATGTTTAAAAAATTCACCAACGGCTGCGTAAGCCTCGTCAACAGATGGCTTCCGGATCCGTTTCTTTTTGCTATCATCCTTACGATAGTAGTCTATATCGCAGCTCTTTTTACCACTAAGATGACTCCCATCGAGATGGTAAACGCCTGGGGTAACGACGCAGGTTTCTGGAGCTTACTTGGATTCGCAATGCAGATGGTACTGGTACTGGTTCTCGGTTCCGCCATGGCATCTGCCAGAGTCTGCAAGCGCGCTCTCGGCAAGATCGCAAATCTTGCTCATAATAAGAAGCAGGCTATCATCATCACCACAGCTGTTTCCACTGCTTGCTGCTGGATCAACTGGGGATTCGGCCTTATCGCCGGAGCACTCCTCGCTAAAGAAATCGCACGCCGCGTTAGAGACGTTGACTATCCTCTTCTTATCGCATCCGCTTATTCCGGTTTCGTAGTATGGCACGCAGGTCTTTCCGGTTCCATTCCTCTCCAGCTGGTAGATGGTAAGGAATTCGGTGAAGTTCTCTATCAGGCTCCTACAATGGACACCATATTCCACCCCATGAACCTCATCATGTGCGGTATTATCCTGGTGGTTATGCCTCTGGTATGCTATGCTATGCATCCTGACGAGGAGCACACCATCCTGGTAGACCCCATCCACCTTAAGGAAGAGGCTGACAGGATCGATTCCATCGATACTCCCGCTGAGAAGATCGAGCACTCCAAGATCCTCTGGGTCATTACTCTGGTTCTCGGCTTCGTATACATCGTATACTATTTCGCCACCAAGGGCTTCAACCTTGGACTTAACATCGTAAACATGATCTTCATGTTCCTTGGGATCCTTTTCCACGGCGACTTAAGAAGATACGTTGATGCCATCACCGATGCTGCCAAGGGATCCGCAGGTATCATCCTTCAGTTCCCCTTCTATGCAGGTATCATGGGCATGATGATCGTGAAGAATCCTGATGGTATCTGCCTCGCGGGTCAGATCTCAGACTTCTTCGTAAGCATCTCCAATAACGTTACCTTCCCTGTATGGACCTTCCTTTCAGCTGGTATCGTAAACTTCTTCGTACCTTCCGGCGGCGGACAGTGGGCTGTTCAGGGTCCTATCGTAATGCCCGCAGCTGAGCAGCTCGGCGTAGAAGTAGGCCGTGCAGCTATGGCTATCGCCTGGGGTGACCAGTGGACCAACATGATCCAGCCGTTCTGGGCACTTCCCGCTCTCGGAGTTGCAGGACTTTCCGCAAGAAACATCATGGGATACTGCCTGGTAGTACTCATCTTCACAGGTGTCGTAGGTATCGCAGGCTTCCTTGCATGGGGACTGCTGTTCTAAACAAATATGCATACTAAAGACCGGATAATTCCGGTCTTTTTTATTGCATCGATCTGTGATATACTTTGCAGGTAGAAAGGATACTTGAATGAAAGCACTTATAGCCATGAGCGGCGGGGTTGACTCCAGCGTGGCCGCTCTTCTCACAAAGGAAAAGGGAATAGAATGCATCGGCTGCACCATGAAGCTCTACGAAGCAGGGGATACGGATCTTCCGCCGGAAGCGAGCAAGACCTGCTGCAGCCTGGACGATACTGAAGACGCGAGATCCGTGGCCTTCAGGCTCGGCATGCCTTTCTACGTCTTTAATTACAAAGAAGAGTTCCGCGCGTTTGTCATGGACAAGTTCGCTGCGTCCTATGAGATGGGGGCTACACCTAACCCCTGCATCGACTGCAATAACCATCTGAAGTTCGGAAAGCTCCACGACAGAGCCGAAGTGCTGGGCTGCGATTACGTTGTCACCGGGCACTATGCAAGGATAGATAAGGTCGGAGACAAGTACGTTTTGAAGAGAGCATTGGACGAGACGAAGGATCAGAGCTATGTGCTCTACGGACTTACGCAAAAGAAACTTGCGCATACGCTGTTCCCGCTGGGAGAACTCACCAAGGCTGAAGCCAGAGAGATCGCTGAAAGGAATGGTTTCGTGAACGCTCATAAGCCGGACAGCCAGGATATATGCTTCGTGCCAGACGGAGATTACGCGAAAGTCGTCGAAAAGCTTACCGGTAAAACTCCTGAACCCGGAGACTTCGTTGATAAAGAGGGAAAGATCCTGGGACAGCACAAGGGAATAATCAACTATACCATCGGTCAGAGAAAGGGGCTGGGCCTCGCCATGGGGCATCCGGTATTCGTATGCGCCATCTGCCCCGAGAACAACACCGTGGTGATAGGTGAGAATGAGGATCTTATGAAGAGGGAGGTCGTGGTGGAGGACTTCAACTGGATCTTGGGGGAGGTGCCGGAGGAGCCGGTTCGCTGCACTGCCAAGACCAGGTATCGCATGAAGGATCAGCCGGCGGTGATATATCCTCTTGAAGGGGGCGGAGCGAAGATAGTCTTCGACGAGCCCCAGAGGGCCATAACCCGCGGCCAGTCCGCGGTAGCCTACGACGGAGATATCGTGCTGGGCGGAGGCGTTATCGGATAGAAGAACAGACTTTCATGGTCTGTTTTTTATTTTTTGCTATTGACTATACGGTAACCGTATAGTTTAAGATATTACCATGAACAAAAAACTCTCTGTAAAAACTAAATTAGGCTACGGCGTTGGCTGTGTGTGCGATAATACGCTATATACCCTGAGCGGAACCTATCTCTTGCTTTATCTTACTACGGTGGCGGGGGTGCAGCCTGCTCTTGCGGGAACCATAAGTGCGGTGGGCTCTGTCTGGGAAGCACTGGTGGGCCCCATAATGGGATCGCTGTCCGACAATACCGTTTCGAGATTCGGAAAGAGGAAACCCTTTATGATGTTCGCCGCGATCCCGGTGGCAGTCATCACGAGTCTGCTGTTCACCACGATAAACGCGGGACCTGCTGTGAAGGGTATATACTATACAGCCGCTATCATACTTTTCTGGACGTCATTCAGCATGGAATTCGTGCCATATATGAGCTGGGGCGCAGACCTTACAGATGATTATCATGAAAGGACGTCCCTCAGGGCATACTCCTATGTTTTCGGGCAGGTGGGAATGCTTATAGGAATGGTGCTTCCCACCATAATCGTCGACTGGGCCATGAACGTCGGAAAGACTTCTCAGCAGTCCTGGCAGCTGGTGGGGATGTTTTGTGGTATATGTGCCGGAGCTGCACTTCTGATATCTGCCTTTTCTGTCAGGAACACCGATATGGCAAAGGATGATCCCGAACTCATCAGGATGAGGGCTGAGAAAAAGGCGGAAAGACAGAAACATCACGGAGTGCATCCGCTTGTAAGAGTCTTTTCGATCCTGAAAGAATTCGCAAGTATCCTGAAGTTAAGACCCATGAGGTATCTTCTTGCTGCTTCCATGCTGTACCTCATAGCGAACACGCTCTTCAGCTCTGACAGGGTGTTCTTCATGACCTACAACATGGGTATGAGCCAGAAGGCGATCTCATTCATAATGCTGGTCATTACTTTTTCGGGAATACTTTTCGTTCCTTTTATTTCGGGTCTGTCCAAAAGATTCGATAAAAAGACGGTCTTTATGGCGGGCATAGGCTTGGCAGGAGTACTGATGATGGCCATGAGGGCTGTCAGGATCGACGGGCTGGGCGGAATAGTTATCGTAAGCATCATCTATTCCGTAGCAAACACCTGCTATTGGCAGCTGATGCCTTCCATGATATATGATATCGCTGAGATAGAGGAGATGGAATCCGGGGAGTCCCACGCGGGAGCGGTGATTTCCTTCCAGGCGCTGAGCGAATCGGTCTGTATCGCAATCGGCCTTCAGATCCTGGGTATAATACTGGAACTTTCGGCCTTCGACGAGAGTCTGCCGTCACCGCTTATCGCGAATGGAGATACCTCGCTTCTTCAGCCTGAAACGGCGCTGACGTGGGTAAGCAATTCCTTTACTTTGCTTCCCGGCATCTTCATGGTCCTGGTAGGTGCGGTCATGGCGGGTTACCCTGTGACACAGAAAAGCCTGGAAGCGTTAAGAGCAAAGAAAAAATAAAAGAAACTCTTGCATTTTAAAGCGGATGACTATATAATATTTTCGCGAATTTATATGCCGGCATCTGAGCGAACAGCCCAACCCGGCCGGCAAACCAAAAATAATATAAAGTGGGGTGAAAATTTCATGGCAAACATTAAATCCGCAAAGAAGAGAATCAAGGTAATCGACAAGAAGACTGCAAGAAACAGAAGAGTGAGAAATCACTTAAAGGCTGTTCTTAAGAACTTCGACGCAGCAGTAGAAGAAGGAAACTTCGACACAGCTGAAGAGAAATTCAGACTTGCAGAAAAGAAGCTTATGCAGGCTGCTTCCAAGGGAACCATTTCCAAGAACGCCGCTTCCAGAAAGACTTCCAGATTAGCCAAGAAACTCAACGCAGCTAAGGCTGCAAAATAAGTCTCACCCGTCCCCACAGTGCATAAGTTAAATGCACAGCATGAGCAACCCAGCCCAGAGATTGTGTCTCCTCTGGGCTAATTTTTTATAGAGAAAGGCAGATAATATGGATACTGAAAACGTCAGACAGTGCATATCGCTTATCTTTAACAATAAAGGAGAAAGTTCCGGTACGGATATCATAGACTATATGATCACCCATGCGTTAAGATCCTTCATCGACTACGACGATAAAAAAGGGAAAAAGTATTTTGCGACGGATTTCACGGGGGTCATAGATCTCAGAAACGACCCTGCTCCGGACCTTATTCTTTTTGAAAATATAGAGACCGAAGAGGAAAAAACAGAGGCAAGGCGCCTTGCATCCAAGGCTTCTATGGGAGCCAGGATGTACGTTCCCTACGGAAGCGATTTTCTGGATGGGATCCGTCTCAAACCGCTGCAGAGGATCTATACATACAGCGCTGATAATTCAGAGGCCAACTTCTGTGCTTACAGGACCGAAAAGAACGATGACGGCACCATGACGGTGAGCGTGGTGTATCAGCCCGACAACAAGGGAAGAAGGGGACTCAGAGGTAAACTCTTCGAAGTAAAGGACATAAGCCAGTCATCCAGATTCATCATACATTCCCACGATGAAAGGGAAGCCTTGAATGCTGTCAAGGCTTTTATCTTCGGCCTGAGCCTGAGTCTGGAGATCCGTCATATATCCACAGCGCTTGAGGGTTTCGGACAGGATGAAACTGGACCGGAGAAGAGCGTTCAGGCAAGCGCCGCATCATCGAGGCGCAGGAGAAAAGAAGAGGACTTCGATTGATGTGATATCTTGAACTTGAGATATATTGGTGTTAAAATATTCTTATCTATGTACGTATTAACTGTAAATTACAGAGAAAGTGAGAACAAATAATGGCAGCAGTTGATCTTGCCGGTTATGGTATCACCGGCGTAAAGGAAATCATCCACAATCCTTCATACGAATTTCTCTTTGAAGAGGAGATGAAGCCTGAACTTACAGGCTATGACAAGGGACAGCTTACGGAACTGGATGCTGTGAACGTAATGACAGGCATCTACACCGGACGTTCCCCTAAGGACAAATATATCGTAATGGACGAGAACTCCAGGGACACCGTCTGGTGGACCTCAAAGGAGTATCCCAATGACAACCATCCCATGAGCGAGGAAGTATGGGCAAGCGTCAAGGAAACTGCCATCAGGGAACTCTGCGGCAAGAGACTTTTCGTGCAGGACGCTTTCTGCGGGACCAATCCCGACACCCGCATGGCCATCCGTTTCATCATGGAAGTCGCCTGGCAGGCACACTTCGTAAAGAACATGTTCATCCAGCCCACCGAAGAGGAACTCGAGAACTTCAAGCCGGACTTCGTTATCTATAACGCTTCCAAGGCTGAGGCTGAGAACTGGAAGGAACTTGGACTGAACTCCAGCACAGTTGCTGCTTTCAATATCACAAGCCGCGAGCAGGTCATCCTCAATACCTGGTACGGCGGAGAGATGAAAAAAGGTATGTTCTCCATGATGAACTACTACCTTCCGTTAAAGGGCATCGCATCAATGCACTGCTCCGCAAATACCGATATGGAAGGCAAGAACACCGCTATCTTCTTCGGACTCTCCGGAACAGGCAAGACCACCCTTTCAACTGATCCCAAGAGACTTCTCATCGGAGACGACGAGCACGGCTGGGACGACAACGGAGTATTCAACTTCGAGGGCGGCTGCTATGCCAAGGTCATCAACCTGGATAAGGATTCCGAGCCCGATATCTACAACGCCATCAAGCGCAACGCTCTGCTGGAGAACGTGACTGTGGATGAAAATGGCAAGTGCGACTTCGCTGACGGCTCCGTCACCGAGAACACCCGCGTTTCCTATCCCATCGACCACATCGAGAAGATCGTCCGTCCCAAGTCCTGCGGCCCCGACGCCAAGAACGTTATCTTCCTGTCCGCTGACGCATTCGCCGTTCTGCCTCCCGTTTCCATCCTGTCCCCCGAGCAGACTCAGTACTACTTCCTGTAAGTCGGATCGTAGCCATGT
>JAZQAY010000101.1:0-9986 GCA_045545455.1 Anaerovoracaceae bacterium
ATCTGGGCCAGGTAGGCGTGTATTTGATGAATGGTCTTGTGAATTTCAGGTGGGATTCGTTTGAATAACCTATGGCATGAGGTGTGCCGGAATCGGGAACTCCGCAGACAGAGTCAAGTCTCTCAACTATTCCGCGCTCCATGTCGTCCCTCGCCATGATCTCGCCGTTCTTATATCTCATCTCCTCTACGTTCACGCCCTCGTAGTTGGAATTGGGATAACCGTAATATGACCACAGGAATGAACAGATACGCATCTCTTCACCGGGTTTTTTCAGGACTTTCAGCTTATCGGCAGTTATCTCCACGATCTCTCCGGGGCCCAGCTCCTTATAGTCTTCATATCCCAGCTTCTTATACGCAAAGGACTCGAAGCTCACGCAGAACCCGTCCTCGTTCCTTCCGATAAGTACAGGAAGTCTTCCCAGACGGTCGCGGGCTGCATAGAGTTTCCCGTTTCCGCCTAGCACCAGGATGGACATGGTCCCCTTTATCTTTTCCTGAGCGAATGATATGCCGTCCTTGATATTGTCCTTCTCGTTGATGAGAGACGCCACCAGCTCTGTGGAATTCACCCTGCCGCCTGTCATGGCGTTGAAGTGGCCGCCTGAACGCAGCAGATATTCGTCTATAAGTTCCTGTTCGTTCTGGATAAGTCCTACGGAGCAGATCGCGTATGAGCCGAAGCCTCCTCTTATGAGAAGGGGCTGTGGATCCGAGTCAGAGATGGCGCCTATGACGGCGTTACCCTTCATGTCGTTGAAGATGTTCTCGAATTTAGTTCTGAATGGGGAGTTCTCAATATTATGGATCTCGCGCTGAAGGCCCTTTCCGTTCTTGTCAAAGGCAGCAAGTCCTCCTCTTCTCGTTCCGAGATGTGAATGATAATCCGTTCCGAAGAACACGTCTGACAGCGCGTCATACTTTGATACTACTCCAAAAAATCCACCCATCTGTTTCCTCCTGAGTCATTGATTTATCTGATCAGGCGGCGGCTTCCGCATAGATAAGCAGAGCCGCACGCCTTTAGCCTATACAGAGGTATTAAGCAAAAAAGAGTTCGTTCAGTTCAAGGGGCTGGATGTATTCTCCGTCCTTGTAAACTCTCATATTACCGGATGCGATCTCATCGATGAGCATAACGTCACCGTTTGCGTCATATCCGAATTCAAACTTGATGTCATAGAGGTCAAGTCCTTTTTCCTTAAGGTCGTCAGCTACGATCTGAGTGATCTTCTGAGTCATTTCCTTGATATCGTCATACTGCTTTTCAGTCATGATGCCGAGAACTACGAGGCCGTCCTTGGTAACAAGGGGATCGCCCTTCTCATCATTCTTGAAAGTCATCTCAACGTATGCGGGAAGCGGTGTGCCGGGTTCGATATATTCGCCGTATCTCTTGATGAAGGATCCTACAGCCCTGTGTCTGCAGATAACCTCAAGGCCGTGTCCGAATACCTTGGCGGGCTTGACTTCCATAGTCGTATCATCGAGGTTTACGGAAACGAAATGAGTCTTGATCCCCTGCTCGTTGATCTTCTTGAAGAAGTAATCTGTCATTCTGAGGTTGATGTTGCCTACTCCCTCGATGGTAAGTCCGATAGAGTTCTCGCCGGGGTCAAATACTCCGTCTTTTCCGGTAACGTCATCCTTGAATTTAAGGAGATAATTTCCGTTCTCGAGTTCAAATACGTTCTTGGTTTTTCCGGTGTAAACTAATTTCATTTCCATTGTCTTTTGTCTCCTTCTGCAAATTTGTATTTAAAATAATTATCAACGATTGAATTCTGCTTCGATCCTGGCGTTCTTCTCAAGCACCTTCTGTCTGTCGGCTTCGCGCCTTGCCTTGAGTTTGGCTGACAGTTCAGGATCTGAAAGCGCTAACATCTCCATACATAATAAAGCGGCATTTCCTGCTCCGTTTATCGCAACTGTGGCCACAGGTATACCGGTGGGCATCATAACAGTTGACAGGAGCGCGTCCATGCCGTCGAGATTGTTTGAACTTACTGGAACTCCCACTACGGGAAGCGTGGTATTGGCAGCGATGGCTCCGGCCAGATGCGCAGCCATACCTGCAAGTGCGATTATAGCGCCGAAACCGTTAGCCTCAGCATTCACGGTGAAGTCTCTGGCTTCTTCAGGTGTCCTGTGTGCAGAGTACACGTGTACCTCATAAGGCACTCCGAATTCCTCCAGCATATCGGCCGCTTTCTTAGCTATCTGAAGGTCACTGTCTGACCCCATTACGATACCGATCTTTTTCATAAATCCTCCTGCAAAAAACTGAAATCTGAAAACAGACCAAATTTCCACTTTTACTCTCAGTGTATTTTGATTTTAGCAAAGTATTAACTTCAGGGGAATACTTTTTTGCCAAAAAATAAGTGATTTTTTAGTGAAAAAAATACAACGTTCACTTTATATTGAACGCTGTATTTATATAATGTATTATCGTTCGGGAATTCTTGTATACAAACACATATTCCGGTATTATATCCTTCTAAAATCCTCAAAAACACGAATATTCATCATCTTCCCGACTGTTATTATCCGATATCGGTAAGTATCCTGAGAAGGTCGCTCAGCACCCCGTATGCAGTATGATCTATCTCAGGCTCAAAGGCATGCTCTATCATGGTCATCTCCCCGGTGAGATCCGTATTCACCGTTACGTATGACATGGTGGCGTCCATTATGGCAGCCAGGTCGTTAGTGTCCACAAGAGTCGGCTCCACTACCCCCACGGGCTTTCCGTTCTCAAGATATCCATGGCAAAGAAGTTTGATCTTCTTTCCCTTTTCATAAGCTTCATCCAGGTCTTTCTTCGTTACCCCGGAGATACCGGTGCGTCTGATATCCATCGGAGTGATCTCCACATCCATAAGTACGTTCATGAGAGCAGTGAGCTTGGCAGACGCATCCCAGCCATCCAGATCCATGGAAGGATCCGCTTCTACGAAGCCCTGCCGTCTTCCCTCTTCTATTGCGTCCTCATAGCTTACGCCCTTTTCCATTTCCGTCAGGATGAAATTGGTGGTGGCGTTAAGTATACCCTTGACCTCGGTTATTTTGCAGCCCATGAGGTTCTCTTTTACCATGTTGTAAACCGGGGCTCCGTCCATGACCGTGGCTTCGTGGCAGAACTGCACGCCCTTTTCTTTTGCGAGGTCGCGAAGTTCCCTGTAGTGCCAGGCTATGGGTCCTTTATTGGCAGTGATCACGTGCCTGCCTTTTTCTAGAGCGCGCCTTATATGATCCGTCGCCGGCTGACCTGTCATGATATTTATAGGAGTGAGTTCACACATTATGTCATATTCGCCGAAGTCAATAACATCAAGAGCCTTGAGATCCTTATCAAACATGTTATCCGTAAGATTCCCGGTATCGATCCCGGCGGATCTGATGATGCCGCCCCTTCTTCCCGTGGAAATAGAGGTGATCACGGGCTCCAGACCGAAGGTCTCCTTAATATAGTCTTCTTTTCTTAAGAGCATCCTGGCAAAAGCCTGCCCCACGTTACCGTATCCTATCAGAGCTATTCTTATTTTTTCCATGGCCTGTGCCCTCCTTATGGCTGTATTATACCACAGCCTGTATGATCCCCGCCACAAATATGACGGTAAAAATGAAAGATACCCGCCAAACGGCAGGTATCTTTCGTTGGTATCCCGTAGGGGAATCGAACCCCTATCTACGGATTCGGAATCCGGCACTCTATCCGTTGAGCTAACGGGACATATGTACGCGGTCCCTTACGGACCGCGAATCAAATTATATCATACTGAGCTGTTTGTTTTCAAGTCTCTGAAGAGCTGCGTTTATGGCTACCTCGCTGTTATCGGAGCATATCCATCTCCTTCCTGTCCTTTCAGCCACGGCTGCAAGGGTAGCGGACCCGCAGAAGAAGTCTGCCACCAGATCTCCTTCCTTCGATCCGGCCTTGATGATCCTCTCCACGAGGGCTTCAGGCTTCTGGGTGGCATAACCGTTCCTCTCCTTCGAAGTTCTTCCCACCATGTCGATGGACCACACGTCCTTCATGTTCACCATGGTGTACCAGCCGATCTCATCCTGGAATTCCTCCACGCCCTTAAATCTGTAGGGTTTGTAATCGCGGTTATAGGACTTTTCCTTGGGGATGTCGATGTGGTATTTTTTGCTCTTTCCGTAGACCAGGACGGTATCGTGCTTCCTGGCGAAATGTGACTTGGATGAACCACCGGACTTATACGTCCACACGATCTCATTTATGAAGTTCTTCTCGCCGAAGATCTCATCCATCAGGACCTTTACGTAGTACACGCCGTGCCAGTCCAGGTGGACCCAGATGGTGCCGGTATCGGAAAGAAGGTCCTTCATCAGCATCAGGCGCACTCCCATCATCTTAAGGTACTCCTCCATACCCTCTTCCCAGATGTCCTCATAGGCTCGCTTCTTTATTTTGACTTCATCGCCCTCGGAGTTCGTGACCTTTACCGTGGCGTCGTAGGTGGCCTTTGAAAAGAACGGCGGATCGATGTATATCTGCTGGATCTTTCCCGCCATATCCTTTTTATTCAGAAGATACTTCATGAAGTCCTCGTTATCCCCGAAGCAAAGCATCGAATCCTCACTGTAGCCGTCGTAGATACGGAACTCGCCGAAGCGTTTTTTGCGGTATTCTTTTTTACAGGCTGTGATAACCTTTCCGAAATTCTTTAAGAGACTCATCTTGCCGACCTCTTTCTTCTGGTATCCTTTAGCAGTACGTTTATAAGGTCTTCTCTTCCGGCCTTCCTGAGCGCCTTTATGACCGTGGCCCTGTTCTCGGGCTTGTTATAGTGGATCAATGCGCGCTGCATCTTCTTTTCTTCCATGTCCTTTGCCACGTAGACCGGTTTCATGGTCATGGGATCTGTTTCCGTGTAGTACATGCAGGTGGCCATGGTGCCCGGAGTCGGGTAGAAATCCTGGACCTGGTCGGGAACGAAGCCGTAATCCTTCAGGAACAGCGCCAGTTCCACCGCGTCCTCAAGAGTCGATCCCGGGTGGGATGAGATTAGATACGGTATCAGGTACTGACGAAGTCCCAGACGCTCGTTCGCCCTGGTGTACTTATCCACAAAGTTCAGGAACACGTCCTTTCCCGGCTTTCTCATATAGTAGAGCACCCTGTCTGATATGTGTTCCGGCGCCACCTTAAGCGTTCCGGAAACGTGGTGCTTCACCAGCTCCTCTATGAACTTGTCCGCCTTGGGGTCCGCCATGAGATAATCGTAGCGGATCCCGGAACGGATGAAAACTTTCTTTACCCCGGGAAGATTCCTTACTTCCCTGAGGACTTTCAGATAATCCTCGTGGTCCACCTTCATGGCCTTGCAGACTCCGGGATAGAGGCAGTCCTTATTGCTGCACACACCCTTGGTGAGCTGTTTGGAACAGGCCGGATGGCGGAAGTTCGCAGTAGGCCCTCCCACGTCGTGGATGTATCCCTTGAAATCCTTCTTAGTCGTGAGCGCCCTGCACTCTTTAACGATGCTTTCCTTCGACCTGGACCTGACCTGCCTTCCCTGATGATAGGTGATGGCGCAAAAGCTGCATCCTCCGAAACATCCCCTGGAGCTGACGACTGAGAACTTGATCTCCTTGAATGCCGGTATACCGCCCAGGCTGTCATAGCTTGGATGCCACTCGTTCTCAAAGGGAAGATCGTAGATGTCGTCCAGTTCCTCCCTTTCAAGAGGGTACTGAGGAGGGTTCTGCACGATAAACGAATTTCCCGGATACTCCTCTATAAGGGTCTTTCCCGTGATGGCGTCCATGTTGTCGTGCTGGAGCCTGAAGCTGTGGGCGTAGGCCTTCTTCGACTCATTTATTTCCTCAAAGGACGGCAGCCTGATGCAGTCTTCCGGGATCAGGTTTTCGAGTCCTTCTTCGTTCGTCCTGTAACACGTACCCCGGATCCAGGTTATCTGACTTACGTCAAGGCCACTGTCCAGAGCCTCCGCGATCTCTATCACCGTCTTCTCACCCATTCCGTAGATAAGGAGATCCGCTTTGGAATCCAGAAGCACCGATCGCCTGACCTTGTCGGACCAGTAATCATAGTGACCCATCCTCCTGAGCGATGCTTCCAGACCGCCGATTATAATGGGAACACCTTTAAATGCTTCACGGGCGCGGTTGGCATAAACCGTCAGAGCCCTGTCCGGCCTGGATCCGGCCTTCCCGCCTGGGGAATATTCATCCACCCGTCTTTTGTGTTTGAAGACGGAGTAGTTGTTCACCATGGAGTCCACCACGCCGGAATTTATGAGGAACCCCAGCCGGGGTCTTCCGAAACGCCTGAAATCTTCTGCAGACTTATAGTCCGGCTGCGGAAGCACCGCCACCCGGTATCCGTAGCGCTCCAAAAGACGGCCTATTATGGCCGTTCCAAAGGAATGATGATCGACGTAGGCGTCCCCCGTGACTATGACGAAGTCCACTCCGTCCCATCCCCTGCTATTCACTTCTTCCATGGTGATGGGTAAAAACATCTATTTCTCCAAAACTATTCTTCGTCTATTTTAACATTTTTAAAGGCGCTTCGCAACGGTACCCTTGAGTGGATCCCATACAAAAAGGCACCCGCGCGGGGTGCCTTAAATGCTTATTGACTTTATCTCTGTCCCTTGTCGTATGGAATACCCTCTGCCTTAGGAACTCTGGAGCTCTTGGACGTGAATGCCAGAACTATGAGAGTGATGATGTAAGGCAGCATCCTGTATACGTAAGGGCTGATACCCAGCTCGTTCAGCATGAATACGCCGTCTCCGTTGATATCCAGCGTTGAGTACGTAGCTGCGATACATTTGAAGAGACCGAAGAGGATCGAACCAAAGGCGATATTCAGCGGTGTCCAGTTACCGAAGATCATTACAGCCAGGGCTAAGAAACCGTAGCCTGCAACGTCTCCGTTTGAGGTCATGTTGGCGGTGGTCATTGCAAAGGTGAATCCGCCGATACCTGCAAGGAAACCGGATAAACCAACTCCCAGATATCTCATCTTGTGAACGTTGATACCCAGTGAATCAGATGCCTGAGGGTTCTCACCGCAGGACCTGAGTCTCAGTCCTGTCTTCGTCTTATATAGGAAGATGGAAACGATCACAAATATTATGATGCAGATATATGTGGTCAGATAGACCTTGTTGATGAACAGGTCAATGATAGGACCAAAGCTGTATCCTTTAGGATATCCGAAAGTCTGGGGCTTGATCATGAACCAGCCTGCTGCTCCGCCTTCTGCCATACCCATGGTGTTCTGCTGAACGATCATGTAGATGAAGAACATTACGATAGCGGGAGCCAGCATGTTAAGAGCTGTACCTCCGATGGTCTGGTCGGCTCTCAGGTTGATAGCTGAGAATGCCAGGAGCATGGAGAACGCTATGCCGCATATTCCGGTGAGGAACAAAGATATCACCATGATGAGCTGACCCTGATCCTGAGTCCAGCCTGCTCCCTGGAACATCCTGACGAATATTACACCCATGAAGGCACCGAAGATCATGATACCTTCAAGAGCCAGGTTGATAACTCCTGAACGCTCTGCGCATACACCGGCGAGAGCAACTATCATAAGTGGAATTGCATAAAGCATCGTCTGCTGTATCAAGAATACCATTAGATCTGCCCTCCTTCCTCTGATTCAGTCTGAACAATATCGGGACTGTCACCTATAGCTTCAATTGCCTCGTCCAAAGTCACCCCGGCAGCTTCCTCAGCGGAAGCCATAACTTTTTCTTCAGTACCGGGTCTGGATATTGCTGCCCCTGCCGCACCCTTGTTTTCTGTGGGCTCTGGTTCAGCATTTACGTTTCCGCCGGTGCCCTTCCTGATCTTTTTGGAAAGTACGGTCTTGAAGAGCATGGAGAACGCTGACAGATATACGATGACAGCGATGATGATATCGGAAATGTATTCGTTATATGCTGTCAGATATTTCAGCTGAAGTCCGGAGATATTAAGCATGGACATGAATATTCCGGAGAAGATGACTCCTATGGGGTGGTTTGCAGCAAGCAGCGCTACAGGGATACCGTTGAATCCTTCTGCAGGAAGCTTCTGGTATGTGGACCAGTAGAACTCAGTATTACCTGAAAGGTAGTAGAGAGATGCACCTGCAGCTGCAAGGCAGCCTGCGATGGCCATTGAAAGGATTATATTCTTCTTATCGTTGATACCTGCATACTTGGCAGCATGCCTGTTGGATCCGCAGGCCCTGAGTTCGTATCCGAATGTGGTCTTGGTCATCATGATCCACATAGCTACCGCGATGACCACTGCGATCCAGAATCCGCCGTTTGCCTGGGAGCCGGGGAAGATGACGTTCATGAGCATCTTGGGTGTTACAACGCCCACGTTCTTAAGGGGGATGATATATCCGACCTTGCCGCCTTCAGCTGAGTTCTTGAAGGCTTCGTGAGCATCGAACCACCAGGTTACCAGGTTTGCCGCTATCCAGTTGGTCATGATACAGGTGATTACCTCGTTTATATTCAGGAAAGCCTTGAAAAGTCCTGGAATAGCTCCCCAGAGTCCGCCCAGGATAACTCCTGCAAGGAATGCACAGAGCCATGCCACGAAGGTGGGCACTCCTGCCCAGCCGAGCCAGAGTCCTACAGTAAGAGTTCCCATGGTTCCCATGAGGTACTGTCCGGCAGCACCGATGTTGAAGAGTCCCGTCTTGAATGCCACCGCTACCGAAAGACCCGTCATGATGAGAGGTACGGCACGGAAGAGCATGTTTCCAAGGTTTACTGCATTGAATCCGAAGCTTAACGCGGATCCGTTTCTTCCTGTGGAGAATACTCCCAGGAATACCAGTCTCACACCTTCCCAGATACCTGCAGGTGTGATATTTGATTTGAGAAGACCTACGACTACTACGATGATGGCACCTACCGCCATACCGATAAGTATGGAGATCAAGGCTGAATAAACTGCCACTGCCCCATCGGTCTTATACCATTTAGTCTTTCCCGTTCCGGGTTCCAGTCTTGGCATTTATTCCGCCTCCTTTCCTATATTCTCCTGACGCTTCGCGCCGGACATATAAAGTCCCAGCTCTTCAGGAGTAGTCTTCTTAGGATCGACTTCTCCTACGATCTCGCCCTCGTAGATGACCAGGATCCTGTCTGAAAGTCCCAGGACCTCATCAAGTTCAAGGGAAACGAGGAGGACCGCATGTCCCTTATCGCGTTCGTTTACTATCTGAGCATGGATATGCTCGATGGCTCCTACGTCCAGGCCTCGTGTAGGCTGAACAGCCACCAGAAGCGGCTCATCCCTGTCGAGTTCACGGGCGATGATAGCCTTCTGCTGGTTTCCTCCGGACATTGAACGTGCGATGGTGATAGGTCCCTGACCTGAACGCACGTCGAAGTCCTTTATGAGTTTATCCGCATACTTCCTTACTTCATCGAATTTGATAAAACCGTGATTCTGGAATCTGGGTTCTCTGTACTTCTGGAGCACCAGATTCTGTTCCAGTGTGTACCCAAGTACCAGACCGTGTTTATGTCTGTCTTCAGGAATGTGAGACATACCAGTCATGGCGCGCTTACGGATGGATGCATTCGAGATGTCCTGTCCCAGGAGAGTGATCTTACCTGCAGAAGCCTTTTCAAGGCCTGTAAGTCCGTAGATAAGCTCGGTCTGTCCGTTTCCGTCGATACCTGCGATGCAAAGTATCTCGCCCGCATGTACTTCGAAGGACACGTTGTTTACGGCGTTGTTCTTGTGGATCTTGGAAGGAACCGTGAGACCCTCCACCTTAAGGACCGTTTCCTTGGGTTCAGCAGGTTTCTTATGGATCTCCAGCTGAACGGGACGGCCAACCATCATGTTTGATAATTCCTGCTTATTGGTATCCTTGGTATTTACCGTACCTACGTATTTACCCTTACGAAGTACCGTAACCCTGTCGGAAACCGCCATGATCTCGTTTAATTTATGAGT
>JAZQAY010000102.1:0-13988 GCA_045545455.1 Anaerovoracaceae bacterium
TGAGTTCTTAGCAGAAGTACATAATCATCTTTCAAAATACTTTCCCACTTTACTATATTTATAGGTGGAGTTACAGCATAACTTTTCCCCCCATCATAACTATCTCTCCAAGTTGGAGCATAAAGAATGATTTTTTTGTTATTATTAATTCCGAACTGCGCTCTTAACTCATTAATGTTTTTTGAGTTATCATAGTATAACTCATCATTTCTAGGTAGCCCCGAGTATATAAGGTGCTCTTCAGGAACAGAAAAAGCTTTATTAAATACCTTTTTTTCATATTCTCCTGAGCAACAAAAGTAATCAACATGAGAGAAATTGCTTTTTCTTGTTTCATTACCGCTTATAGACTTTATTGGAGTCCCATGCCATGTATTTAAATAAATAGTTTTTTCCCTCTTAAATTTAAGACCTCTTTCTATATTCACACAAGTAATCCAATATTTGCATTTTAGAGCAGTAACAAAATATGATAGTGTGTCACATTTAATCTTTCTACATGTCCCAGGAATAAACTCACTTGTGTCATCTAGAGCCCAGTAATATGTCATTTTTTGAAATCTTGGATCAATTATCATTGACTCATATATTTTTTGAGGGCTATCATTATATTTTCTGTTCAATCCACTAAATAGAATTGCATTTTCATCACGTTTAACCAAGAGCCCTAAGCTCCTCATCACTAAACTCCCACAAACAACAAAAAATCGATTTGCTATCTTGCTATGTTTTAACAAATAATCAACTCTAGCACGAATACCATGCATAGTAAACTCCTATTATTAGAATAAATGGCATTTTTTCTCTACTAATAAATATAAGACAAAGATGGATCCTATCTATACAACATCATAGTCTCCGGTTGTAAAATACCAGTTAGAAATATCTTTCAATCTTTTAGAGTCCGGTCCCTTATTTAATGTTCTCAATATCAAAGGGGTAGGCTGTGGTAACCATTTGTCAGGAACACGAAAAAGTCCGCATCTTTTAAGTATTTTAGTTTCCTCTGTATGGCTCAAAATAACACATGCAGCTAGGCTTGCGCCTTCAATTTTCATCCTATTAATGATAACTTTAACAAGCTTTTGGGCCTCTTTTTCAAAACCTGGGATAAAAAGAAAATCGGTAATCATGCCGGCCTCAAATCCAGCCACCTTACGTTTTCTTCCTGCTATAAAAGCCACTATTTTCCCGTTATTTAAAGCTACATAAACATAATATTTACGGCGTGGTACATTAAAATAACGATAGTTAGTATACTCTGCATTACGGACAAACATTATATTATATTTATTCTTTATATTCTCCCAAAATTCATCCATCAAGGTAATATTATCTTCATCTAATTCAATCACATTATTGCAATCCTTCACTCTATTTCGACATATCAACTGAAACGGTTTAAAAATGAATGCCAACATATCACTATTTGTTTTCTCTTTTACTATGCGGCTTAAACTAATCGGTCTCGCAAATAGAGGAAAATGGTGTATATCACTAAATGACAGTTTATTTATAAATCCATTGTATGAATTAGGATTTGGTGCACCATATACAAATGCGTATCCCTTTGCTGCTGCTCTTTTATAAATATTTTCCGCTAATCCGACAAAAATACCTTGGCCTCGATACCTTTCTCTTGTTAATGTATTTAAAGATAGCAAGCAAGTCTCTTCCTTCCCAAATACCCGTATTTTCTTTGGCTGAACGACATACTGCCCCGCAAGATAATCTTCATTTGGATCTATTGCCAACTCTATTAATGCGTTTCCTGCTGGATTATCGAAATATTGGTGTTTAATAAACAACGAATCGCAAATATCATTATCTATACCATAATTCTCTATAGACATTTTTATTATATCGTCAAACCTGCTTGAATCATATTCTATTGATTCCCACATCAGTCAACTCCTTATTGTCTAAATATTATGAATGTACTATGTTTCTTAATTGTTCAAACGTAACAAACTTATATCCAGCCTTCTCGAGCATATTAATAATATGTGTGAATTTTTTTACCATTGTTCTTCTACCAATATGTGTACGAAGGAATCTATCAAAACTTATTCCCGGCACGTGCGGCATAGGATCTGGAGATAAATCAATTGGATGAATATACATAACATACGGTTTACCAGTCCTTATATATTTCTTTATCATATATTTCATAAATAACCACGGTAACATTCTGATATATCCACCGCCCAAAAGCACATTCATATTCCCAAATTTACTAGTACTAACCTCAAATTCGCTAAAACTGTTTTTTTGAAATACACATGGATAAACTTCATTAAAACCATCAAGATTTAAAACACCATATTTTGAACTCTTTTGTGATTTGACTTTAGAGGAATCATATTTAAACCCCGTTTTTTCGACAATATTAAGCCTCCTATCGTCAATCCCGAAAGACGGTGCTCTATATCCTACGATGCTATGTCCTAATGCTTCTTCTATTTTTCCTTTTGCATCAATCAATTGCGCTTCAAAATCGGACTCGTTCATAGCTAATGGCCTAATGTGGACTAAATTATGGCAAGCAATATCATGCCCATTTGCATCCATAGCCCTAATTTTTTCCTTCACTTGGTCAACTATTTCTCCAACTACAAAAAATGATCCCTTAATATTCTTTTCATCCATAATCTTTAGAGCAACATCTAAACCATTTAGCAATGATTGTCTTCTGTCTACATTGTCTTCTGGGAAATATGTGTGATACCAATCTTCAACATCCATTGAAATTACAGCAAACTTATTCAAATACAATACCTCATTTCTATGCTTTGCGTTTCACTTATTAATTGGATTAGTATTTATATCATCATGATTAACCTTACTTTCTCCATCAACAGCATTTGCGTCATAAAGATCTTTTTTTATCTGACTGCTGCTGATTTCAGGAGTTCTAGGAAGATATACAACTTCAACTCCCTCCTCTTTAAGGAAATCGAACTTCCCTTTCCAGTCATCTCCCATAACAAAGGTATCTATATGATATTCATGCATATCGGTTCTTTTCTGCTCCCAATTTTCCTCAGGAATGACAAGATCAACATATCTTACAGCTTCTACTAATGCCTTTCGCTGTTCATAATTGAAATAGCATTTTTTCTTCTTTTCATTCCAATTGAACTCATCAGTGGAAATAACAACTATTAAATAATCTCCTAACGCCTTAGCCCTTTTTAAAAGGTTAATATGACCATAATGTAAAAGGTCAAATGTACCATAAGTAATAACTCTCTTCATAAAAAACTCCAAAATCTTTACATCGCCGTAGTCTGTCCCTCTTCAATTCCCTCTGTACTTTCAGGCATAAAAAGAATCTTAACTGTAGCGAATATTATCCTAATATCTTCAAACACGCTAGCATTAGCAATATACATTAAATCCATCAGAAGTTTATCATACGGTGTGGTATTGTACTTGCCGTATACCTGTGCGTAACCTGTGAGTCCTGCCTTCATCTGAAGTCTTAGCGCGTACTCCGGAAGGACCTTCTCATATTCCGCCATGATCTCGGGTCTTTCCGGTCTGGGTCCTACTATCGTGAGATCTCCCTTAAGGATGTTAAAGAGCTGCGGAAGCTCATCGATCCTTACTTTTCTAATAAAATGGCCTACCTTGGTTATCCTGTCGTCGTTATCACCGGTAGACAGTCTGGCCACGCCATCTTTCTCAGCGTCTGTTCTCATGCTTCTAAACTTGTAGATTTCAAACTCCTTGCCATCCTTAGTAAGTCTTACTTGCTTATACAGTACCGGTCCGTGATCTTCATGCTTGATGCAGATTGCTGTTACCAGCATAACAGGTGAAGCTATAATTATGGCTGTAAGAGAAAGTATGATATCCGCTATTCTCTTTAAGATCACGTACTCCAGCGCAGGGTTGAACCTCTCCACCTTAAGAAGCAGCATATGAAACAGGTTCTTCCTGCTGGCACTGGCTATAATCAAATCACCTATCCTTGGAACCAGATATGCCTCTATTCCATGCATCAGGCAGTACTTCGCCACCACGTTTCTGTCATGGCTGTGAACTCCTATCAAGAACACGGTGTCAGCATCATCCAACATCGATAAATCAGCAATACATTCGTCTATCGAAGCATTCGCAACTACCTTGTACTTCCTCTCCAGGTGATATTCCTCGATCAGTTTGGTTATACCCTTCCTCATATCCCAGATAACCACCGTCTTGTTCGCTGGGAATGCGGTATAGTACCATTTTTGAGCCAAAACAGACCAAATGAATGCAATTACTATCTGTAATGCGAATACCAGTATTACAGGTATCGGATTCGGCACGTGCCTGATGAGAAGCCAGGCCACAATGTACATGATCACGTTTACTTCCAGAAGAGACAGCACTTGGTTATATATCATCTCTCCTCTGGTGAAGTATGACATCTTGAAGGCGTCATATATCTTGCCAATCAAATAATAGAGGAACACATACAGGGCTATTACAAGCCAGTGCCCCCTTCTAACGAAATGCACCCAGAGCAGATCTGCATACTGTGAGTACCACGCGATCACAAAGGGTGCCACCATTAAAACTACGTTTATTAATCTGGCTATTCTTATCGTTACGTCGTGAAAAAGACTTACTTTACGATTCATTGTTCTGACTTACTGGTAGTATCCTCCGTATTTTTTGCCGTAATACTTACCGTAGTATCTTCCGTAATATTTGCCTGATCCCTTGTAGTCGACTTTGTTAAGTATCACTCCCAGGATGGGGCAGCCCGTGGCTCTCATCTTCTCCGTCACTTCCTGGGCATGGCGGTATTTGATCTTTCCTGATTCGATCATGATGA
This sequence comes from Anaerovoracaceae bacterium, assembly GCA_045545455.1. Lineage (GTDB taxonomy): Bacteria > Bacillota > Clostridia > Peptostreptococcales > Anaerovoracaceae > RUG754. The sequence continues at coordinate 4,829 of JAZQAY010000102.1, forward strand.
GGGATCCGTCGCACATGGGTGCGACGATGGCTGCGTCTACTACCATGCCTACCGGCGGGCAGTCGATTATAACGTAATCGCAGTTCATCTTTCCGATGCGAATGATGTTCTCCATGTTCTTAGATGACAGGAGCTCCGTGGGATTCGGAGGGATGGATCCGCTGAAGATCACGAAGAGGTTCTTCACGTTTGTTCTGATGAGGATATCATCCACTTCACACTGACCCGAAAGGAAGTGCGAGAGTCCGTACTTAGGCACCTCTCCCTTTATCTTCTTCTTAAGGACTGACTTTCTCATGTCTGCGTCTATGAGAAGCACGCTCTTACCAAGCTCCGTGAGGGATCTGCAGAGGTCTAATGTGACGGTGGACTTACCTTCGCCTGACACCGCGCTGGTCATCACGATAACACGCTTATCTGTACCGCAGAACTGAAGGTTGGTCCTTAAGAGCTTCAGCTCCTCATTTATCTCATATGGCAGTTCCTTCAGTTCGAATTCAACTGTCTGCATTACGTTAATCTCCTTTATGGTTTCATCAATATCTTAAGGGGCGTGGTATAGAACAGCCTGTTCGTATACGCTCTCCCCATCAGTTTCTCTACTTTAGTAGCGCACTCCCTGAGTTCTGATCTTCTGAACTCCGTACCGTGCGCATCCGATGCTATGACGTCAGCTAAGCGCTTCTTTAGGATCTTCCTGGCCCAGGCCTGCTGTTTGCTGCCTTCTCTTCCCAGGATGCTTCCGGCGTTAAGCTGGATCATAGCCCCCATATTTCTTAATGTCTCAATCTTATTAAGGTCGTCTGCCAGCGCCGGATATCTCTCGGCGTGGGCTATGAGCGGCCTGTACCCTTTGCTCTCAATCAGCCTTATGAAGTAGTGTATGTCCTGCTCGCTATGGGCACGGGAGAATTCCGTGAGCACCACGTTTCCCGCCCCCATGGGGATCACTTCGCCGTTCTCCAGCTTCTCTATGAGAAGTTTATCCGCGTGATATTCTCTCGAAAGAGCCAGGATAATATCGATTCCCGAGTTCTTCGCATGTTCCCTCAGGTTGCTGAACTGCTCTCGGATCTTTTCATCCGGCGTCTCAAACATGTCCTTTCTCAGGTGGGGCGTGCAGCAGATGGCCCTGACGCCCTGGTCTGCCTGCATCCTCAGGATCCCTTCGGCTTCCTCCATGTTCATGGCCCCGTCATCCACATAGGGGATCACGTGGCAGTGGAGATCCACCACTTCCTGCAGCTTTGAAGTTTTCTTTTCGGGTCTCTTCTTGAATATCACAGTGGTTTTCGTGGGTTGCAATGGTCCTTCCGGGGAGGGAGCCCCCGGAAGGATCTATTGACTTAAGTTTAGCGTCTCTTTAAAGCCATTCCTGCTGCTGTTCCGCCAAGGATTACAGCTGCGAATGCAATGCAAAGAGGCAGTGCGTTCTCGCCTGTCTTGTCGGACTTGCCGCCGGGTGTTGTAGCATCCTTTTCAACAACGAGACCAACAGGTGAGAGTTCAGGGAATGTGATGGAGAATTCGCTTCCTGTTCCCTTGTCGATGTATTCCCACTTGCTTCCATTCCAGTGGAATGCATATACAGTCTGGCCCTTAGCACCTGCGTTGAACGTAAGAGTATAAGGAGCCTTGGAATCCTTAGCGGGAACTACGTCCTGCTGCCAGATTACCTCGAGCTGTCCTTCAGGTACGTTGACTTCAGGTGATGCAAGCTTCTCTGTAAGAGGGGGAATCGAAGAATCGATAGCCTTTACATCGAAAGTGACTTCAGCTCCGCTTGCGTCCACGATCTTAGTTACTTCAGAATCAGCTGTCTTGCTGTCAGCAGCGAAAGCCATTCCGAAGGAGCTTATGATCATGAGGCATGCTAAAGCGAATACCATGCTTACCCTAAGCATCTTGTTCATTGGATTATACCTCCCTTTAAAATAGATTTATTTAATGACGCGCGCGCATCGTTAAATACTGATTGATTGGTTTTGTTTGGTGCCGGCTGTGGGGCAGGTTTTTTGCCCGGATGGCATGCAGGTTTGTCAGTCGGCGGGTACGTAGAAGGTCTCCACCACCAGGCCCTTAAGAGCCTCTTCATCCACGTGGAACTCGTCGTGGAGCTCGCCTTCGGTCACCTCTCCGGGAAGCCCTGTCAACTCCTGATCCATGGAGTAGCCGGATATCTTCTTGATGGTCTCGCCACTCACGTCAGACTCTATGTATTCGTCCGCCGCATCCAACATGCGTTCTATCATGTCAGAGTTTCCGGCAGCCTTCAGTTTCTTAAAGAGTTCTCCGATAAGCCAGGACTGGCGCTTCACTCTCTCTTCGTTTGAGCCTGAGACCTCTGTATCGCGGTACCTGATGAAACGCTCCACTTCAGGGCCGCTCAAGGTGACGGTCGCTCCTTGTGTGTAGGCGGGATCTATGTACGAATAATCCTCAGGCATGGTAAGCTCCAACCCTCCGATCTTATCGACTATCGCATTCACCCCCTCCAGCGTGATGGACAGACAGCTGTCTATCTTCGCACCATAGAGAAGGTTCGAGACCGCCTTTTTCATAAGATAGCAGCTTCTCTTCGGGCTGTCCCCGAAGGCGTACTGCATGGTTATCTGCATGGGCTTCGTGTAGACCAGGTATCCCTTATCGTCGTACGCCTCCACGTCAGTTATGGTATCCCTGGAGATGGGTATCACCCTTGCGGTATTGTCGCTGTTATCAAGCACGAACAGGAAGATAGAGTCGGCTCTCATGCCGGTTCCTATCCTGGTACCGGCCTCCTCTTCAGAACCGTAGTCCACTCCTAGGAAAAGCACCGTCTCTACGTCTCTGTTCAGTTTATATGTCTTCCCTTCATACTCGATGGTCCCTTCGGTCACAGTATCGTATGAACCGCCTTCCGGATTCTCCGGCGCCACGCTCTCCTGATGGCCAAGCTTGGCTACAGCGAAGCCTGCGCCTGCTGCGATAAGTATGACCAGGATGATTAGTATCGGTAATAAGGGATTCTTTTTATCTGATTTTTTATCTGGATTCATTCTTTGTCCGGATCTTCAATAAGTTTGGCCACGATCAGGTACCTGTTCTCCGGCTGGCCGTAGATGCAGGTGCTGAGGGTGATTATGTGGTCGTCAGTCGACACTTCATAGTCGGACAGGATGATGCTGTTCATGTCCCTGTTTCCGAAGATGGAGTCCAGGTACTGCTGGCGCTGATAGGTGTCGTTATTATCGTAGTATGACGTGATCAGCCTGTCGTCGTAGACAACTGCAGCGAAGACCTCGTAGGTCAGCTCCTTTTCGGGAGTGTAGATCTTTATCTCCCTGTGGTTATCGAAGAAGTCACGGTCTCTGTAGTTCTTAAGGGTACCGAACATGGAGCCGAACTCCATGTTGTGGCCGTAGATTACGGTGTTGAAATCCGTGAAGTCCTTCGAGTTTATGTTCTTCGTGTAGATGGATCCCGGGTAGCCTTCCTGGTAGTCGATAGTGTGATCAAGGTAGTACTTGTTATCCCACGGATGCTGAAGGATCGGATACTGGATATCCATACCGGGGATGTCGATCCAGGCGTATACGTCGGGGTTGACCTCCCAGAGCTTCTCAAAGTCTATGGGTGACACGTAGGGAGCCTCCGGCTCCGGTTCAGGCTCCTGGTATACTACGGTTACCTGCTTCTGTAGTTCTCTGTATGCCTTGTCCTCCGCTGCCTTCTTAGTGAAGTAGTAGGTTATGTAGCCTACGCCTACGGCTACTATCAGAAGGGAGACGATGAGGACCGTTATTCTCTTTTTAGTCATTTGGTGTCGTGCTTGCTTCTATGGGAGGATCCGGAGCTGGCTATCCTCTTGGAGTTGCTTTTAGCGGAGCCCTTGGATGAGGCTACCTTTCCTGAATGTCTCACCAAAGGGAACTCCGCTAAAGTATCCAGCTCCAAATACTTCTTGATGTCGTCTCCTGTCTTGATGGTGTCATCCAGCATGTATCTGATTATGATGACTGCGATGGCAATAAGCGCTCCCAGGAGTGCGCCGATCGCAGTGTTCTTCGTAACGCTGGGGGACACGGGGTGTGCAGGGACTACAGCCTGCTGTACGATTGACGGCTTATCAGTGTTCATGATATCGGCTATCTGATCTCTCAGCTTATCCGAAAGGGTGTTGCTCACGTCTGCTGCAACCTGAGGATCGGGGTCCTTCACCGCCACTTTCAGCATGTGGGACTGGGTGGGGTTGGTTACAGTGATGCGCTTTACCAGAGTCTCGTAGTCTGTATCAAGGCTGAGGTCGGTGATGACGCTGTCCACTACGTTTCTGGTGGTCGCGATGATCTGGAAGTCCTGGGCCAGCTGGCTTCCGATCTGAAGATCGGCAAGGGATGTTATGCTGGTGGTCTTCGAGAAAATGTATATGGTGGATGTGGCCTCATACTGAGGCGTGATCAGAAGTTTCGTTCCACCGAAAAACAGCACTGCACCGAGTATGAAGGCGAGCACTACATATAAGATCTTATTTAAAACGACTCCCGCCAGTTCCAGCAGATCTATCTCCCCATCCAGGTACTGGTTGGCTGCTGTCTGACGTGTCGCGTTGTAATTCTCCATAAACTGTATTTCCCCTGTTCAAAATAATATTTATTCAAAACTGCGCGTAAGCCCAATGCTTCCCGCTCTAAGAAAGCGCTCAGTTTTTCAACAATACAACGGCGGCAGTATCTCCCACCTGCCGTTTTCGTTTATACGCCTGCAGCGCTGCTATTTCAAAAATCAGACTTTTTTAAACGGGTATGCTATAATGGATGCGGAGTTGACTACAACAAAGTAAAAGCATGAAACAGAGACTCCTATTTCATGCTTTTTGATGTGTTATCAATTATTCAGTTTTTATGCGGATACGAACGGCTTCAGACCTTTATATCGCTGTTTTTAAAAGTCTACCTTCAGGAACATTTGTATCATTATTCACGGCCCGTATTGATTTATTATCTGCCCATTTTTTGAAGTGCCTGTAAAAGTTCGTGTGGCTCATGCCAAGCACTTTTGCCGCTTCCCTCGTCGATATTTCTCCGGCCTCACATCTGATACAGGTCTCCTCAAACCCCTCCGGAAGGGGTGCCGGGCGTCTGCCGAGCTGCTGGCCCCGGGCCTTTGCTGCGGCTATTCCCTCAGCCTGTCTCTGCCGGATGGATTCACGCTCTGTCTGCGCAAAGTAAGCCATTATCTGGAGCACCAGATCCGCTATCAGTGTTCCTGTCAAGTTACCATTCTTATTCCGCGTGTCCAGAAGATCCATGTCGATGACCAGGATGTCTGCCCCGATCTCCTTGGTAATGGCCTGCCATTGAACAAGGATATCATTGTAGTTCCGTCCCAGCCTGTCAATACTTTTCACGACTAAAAGATCGCCGGGTCTGAGCTTCTTTATCAGTCGTTTGTATTCAGGCCTGTCAAAGTCCTTGCCTGACTGGTAATCGCAAAATATGTTCTTCTTCCGGATGCCGTAGGGTTCCAATGCCATAAGCTGCCTGTCGATGTTCTGTTCCTTTGTAGAAACCCTGACATACGCATACTTTGTCAATGTTTTTCCTCCTTGTGTATCATTATACACTTTTCGGAGTGTGATTTGTGGGACTTTTTATTACCGGTTATACTTTTGTTTTCCCGGGTTCGTCTGGCGGGACGGGATTCGGTGTTTTTTGCGCCTCCTCCCGTCTAAATCCCGCAAAGAATCCGCGCCAAATGTACGGGAACCTACCAAGTTTCCCGCGGATTCCCGTCTTCTCCCTCTTCCAGACCCGCAAAAAATGGACGGGTCAGGCGCTGACTCGCGCTGTTTCCCGTCTCTACACTATTCCATGGACGGATCAGGCACTCATACGCACCCTTTCCCGTCTCCCGTCATATCCGTCATATAAAAGGACCCGGCGCATGAGCACCGGGTCCCTGTCATATACTACATCAAACTGTCTATTATCTCCGCCAGTCTGTCCACCATCTCGTCGGTGGTGCACCAGCTCGCGCAGAATCTGGCTGCGATGTGGTTCTCGTCCAGTCTCTTGGTGGTCTCGAAGAAGACCTGTTCTCTCAGCTTGTCCGCGAACTCGTTCTCCAGTATAAAGAACTGCTGGTTCGTGGGTGAATCTGCGTAGAGCGGGAATCCGCGGTCCGTGAATACTTTGCGGATCTTCTTAGCCATGTCGATCCCGTTCTTTCCCAGCTCATAGTAGAGTCCGTCCTCGAACAGCACGTCGAACTGCACCGCCGGGAGACGACCCTTGGCAAACACGGCTCCTCTCTGCTTCATGATGGTGAAGAAGTGGTGCGGTGATTGGCCCCTCGGGAACACCACAGCCTCCCCGCAAAGCGCCCCGACCTTGGTCCCTCCGATATAGAACACGTCTGTGATCTTAGCGATATCGTGCAGAGTGACATCTGTGCCTTCAGCCATCAGCCCGTAGCCCAGTCTCGCTCCGTCAAGGAACAGCGGCAGGTCGTAATGATGGCAGATCTCCCTGAGTGCTTTCAGCTCTTTTTTCGTATACAGTGTTCCCAGTTCCGTAGGATGCGAGATATACAGCATTCCCGGAAAAACGATGTGCTCCCAGGCTTCGTCGCCGCAGAAGTTGTCCAGCAGCGCCTGAAGGTCCTCCGGCGCGACCTTGCCGTCGCGGCTCGGGACGGTCAGGACCTTATGTCCCGTGAATTCTACGCCTCCCGCCTCATGGCAGTTTATATGGCCTGTATCTGCGGTAATGACTCCTTCATACGTCTTAAGAAGAGAATCGATCACCGTCACATTGGTGTGGGTCCCGCCACCGAAGAAGAACACATCAGCATCGGGGCATCCGCACTCTTTACGAATGCGTTCCTTCGCGCGGGCGCTGTACTCGTCCTCGCCGTAGCCCGGCAGCTGTTCATAGTTTATATCGGTCAGACGCTGCAGTATTCTGGGATGCGCGCCTTCGTGATAATCACATTCAAATGAAAACATAGTAGCCCTCCTGATTCATGGATAATCATTTGCCTTGTGACGCATGAATAAAAATCATACTTTTATTTTTTCAGTCTCACGTATGATTATATATTATTCATCGCGTTAAAGCAATAACAAATTCTATCATCTGCCGGCCTTTACGCAGGCTGCCCTTCTTCCCTTTTCCTGCGCAAAAAGTTTCCGAATAAAGTGATTCCCCCGCAAAGAAAACTCGCTTGCAAAAATTGCCTCGCAGTGAATATTCTTTGCATAACGAAAGTGCCCCCGCGGAGACGTTTTCACGCGGGGGCACCTTCATAGATTATCCATAATTTTGCTACTATAACTGTGTTGTCGTTCTATTCGTTCAATGCCTGTTCACATACCCGAAAACTTTCCGCGCTCCCTTTCAAAAGCCCATACCTGTTATACGGGCTTTTGATCAGGATGAAAAAGAAGGGTTTAAATGAATAGTATTTTAGCAATCGATCTTAGGGATGTAGAGTTCTTCCCACTGGCCGACTTTGCCCATTCCTAAGAAGTTGATGAGACCTGCGTGATCTGCCTTCTCAAGAGGGATGCCTGCCTGCTCGTGGTTAGCTCCTACGTACTCGATAGCCTGACGAAGTGCAGGATACATGTAGTTGATGGGAACTAACGCGAAGTGAGCGATCTTAGGCTTGATGTACTCGAGATCCTTCTTTGTGAGAACGTCGAGTCCTCCGCAGACTACCAGGGAAACTCTTCCGTCCATGGCGTCTACGAATCTCTTGATCTCTTCGGGATTTCCGTGGAAGGATTTGCTGATGCCCTGTACGAGGTCAGCTCCTGCTTCCAGATACATCTTAGCACGACGGTTACGCTCAGCCTCGTCGGTGATGTCGGTACGTGCGATGATAACGGTCTCTTTGTATAACTTGTTCTCTGCTGCTGCACGGATCTTGCCTGCTGCTTCTTCAGCGGAGATAGTTGTGTTGAGGTCGGTCACGCAGATCGGGCAGCGCTTAGGGCTGATCTGGTCTTCGATAACGACACCGGAAGCTCCGGCTCTCTCGAAATCGTTTACAGTCTTGATAGTCGTTACAGCGTTTCCGTATGCTGTATCGATATCAGCGATGAGGGGCTTGTCCAGCACATAACACATGTTGTTTACAGCGTAAACGTTGTCAGAACGTGTGTATAACTCTGCATCGGGAAGTCCTAATGCCATAGCAGCGAGAGTGAAACCACTGGAAAGAACTCCATCGAAACCTTCTGTCTCGTTGATGATCTTAGCGGTGATAGCATCTCCGCATCCACAAGTGATAACTGTTTCCTTTTCCTCCATCAGACGACGGAGCATTCCTCTGTCTGTTAACATGGTAATCTGTCCTTTCGTTATACTTAAATATTAGATGCTGGCATTCTCTTCATCAGGGTCAACCCTGTCCGCAAAGAGAATTGTCGTAGCGTTTTTATCGAGAATGTTTTTAACCAGTACGAACAGTGATTCTATCGTCATCATCAGGAATGAGAATGGCGGCAGATAGTACATGAACCATACCGGAAGTGACGTCGTACCCGCGATGAACGTAAGCTTGTCCTGAGTTGCGGAGATAGCATATTTCATGGAGAATATCATCATTACGCAGTAGGCTGCTACCTCGATCAGCAGAACGATTATGGATATGATGTGAGCAGCCTTCTTAGGCAGCTTGTTCACAACTGCGACGATCCTGGGCATTACGCCGGCTGAAAGCGCCAGGCAGAATGAAGGAAGAATCGTCAAAGGCATCAGATAGTAGGATACTACTTCGAAGGTTCCTACCAAAGCCTTGTTGGCAACGTTTCTCACGAGTACGTCAACTGTTATGTAAAGCATCATGCAGAACACGCCTGCTCCTCCGAGAGCCAGGAATATCTGCTTGATCTTGGAGTGGACTCCATATAATCTGTTTAAAGTATCCATAGAGCAGCCTCCTTATCCCATCATACTCGGCAGATAGGTAACGACCTGAGGGAAGAGGACTATAAGTCCACCCACGATGACCGTTGCCGCTATCGCGAATACTATTGATTTACTGAACGCTCCTTCAACAGGGATACCTGCTGTACCGCATACGGAATATACGCAGACGCCTACGGGAGGTGTGAGCTGACCGATTACGCAGCAGAAGCAAACGATGATACCGAACCACAGCATATCGATAC
>JAZQAY010000103.1:0-11974 GCA_045545455.1 Anaerovoracaceae bacterium
GCTCGCTCTCGAAGACTTCAAGAAGCTTCTTAACGAATACCGGGATTTCATCTATATCGATATCCTGCATGGTGTGGGCCATGGCGGATACCAGCATGATTACCTGCTCTTCCTGCTTCCAGGGGTGATACTGAGGCTGTCTCAGCATTCTCATAAGTCCCTGTCCGTAGATGAGCTGGTTCTTTGTCTGATCATCCAGGTCGGACGCGAACTGGCTGAACACTTCCATCTCCCTGTACTGGGCGAGGTCCAGTTTCAAAGTTCCAACGGCCTTCTTCATGGCCTTGGTCTGGGCGTCTCCTCCTACACGGGATACCGAAAGTCCTACGTTTACGGCAGGACGCTGTCCGGAGAAGAAGAGGTCACTTTCAAGGAAAATCTGACCATCCGTTATGGAAATGATATTTGTAGGGATGTATGCGCTTACGTCTCCCGCCTGGGTCTCTACGATGGGAAGGGCCGTGATGGATCCTCCTCCGATCTCGTCAGACAGACGGGCTGCTCTCTCCAGGAGTCTTGAATGGAGATAGAATACGTCTCCGGGATATGCTTCACGTCCGGGTGACCTGTCGAGAAGAAGTGAAAGGGTACGGTAAGCGACCGCGTGCTTCGAAAGGTCGTCGTAAACGATCAGCACGTCCTTTCCCTGCCTCATGAAGTACTCTGCCATGGCGCAGCCCGCATAAGGTGCAATGTACTGAAGCGGTGCGCTGTCGGAGGCAGATGCATCGACTATTATGGTATATTCCATGGCTCCGTGCTTCTTCAAGGTCTCGGAAAGCTGAACTACTGAGCTGGTCTTCTGACCGATGGCAACGTAAACACAGATGCAGTTCTTGCCCTTCTGATTGATAATGGCATCCACTGCGATAGCTGTTTTACCTGTCTGACGATCTCCGATGATAAGTTCACGCTGTCCTCTTCCTATGGGGAACATGGCGTCTATCGAGAGTATTCCTGTCTCAAGAGGCGTATCTACGGGCTGACGCTCGATGATACCTGGGGCGGGACTTTCTACGGGATAGTAGTCGTCTTCCTTTATGTCTCCCAGTCCGTCGATGGGAACTCCCAGGGGGTCAACTACTCTTCCCAGGAAACCGTCTCCTACGGGAACGCCTGCGGTCTTCGCTGTCCTGTGAACGGAGCTTCCCTCTGAAACGTCTCCACCGTCATCGAAGAGGATGCATCCCACTTCGTGCTCCCTTATATCCTGGACCATTCCTCTGGCTCCGCCCTTGAATACAAGGATCTCGCCATAGGTGGCATTATCCAGACCTTCAACGGTAGCGATACCGTCTCCCACGGTGGTGACCACGCCCACTTCCTGAGCGAGGGCTTCGGGCGTCCATTCTTTGATGGTCTGCTTGATGAGGGGGATGATGTTTCCGTTTCTGGTGGGTACCTTTACCAGGGTATCCCTCAGCTGCTGGAAACGTCCGCCTACAGACCAGTCGTAGACTTCCTTGCCGACTTCAAGTCTGAATCCTCCGGGGAAAGCCTCTGACTTTTCCCATCTGAACTCATAGCCTTCACCGTAGCGTGTGGTTATGAAGTTTTTAAATCTTCTTTCCTGTTCTTCGTTGGGAGCTTCCAGCGAATACAGAACGGCGATCTTGTCTTTCAACTCGTTACTGCTCATAGCCGGATCCCCTCTTTTCTGCCAGATCTACTGCATCCAGGAACTGATCGAAAGCCTCTCCTGCGGTAGCCTGAAGAGCCAGTTTCTCCGTGGCGTCTGTGACCATTTCGGAGATCTCGGACTGAGCCTCTGAAATGATCCTCTCCTTCTCGCGGTTTGCCTCGGCCTTAGCCTCTCTGACTATCCTTTCAGCCTCATCCTTGGCTGCCTGGAGCTGCGTCTCCTTTGACTTCTCGATCTCCTGACGTGACCTGGACTTCATCTGTGAGATCTCCGCCTCAGCCTCTGAGATCCTTGTCTCATACTGAGCTTTCTTCTCTTCTGAAGCCTTCAGGTTGTCCCTGGCCTCGTCGTCCATGTCCCTGTACGTCTTCTCACGCTTCTCCATGAAGTTCTTTACGGGCTTGTAAAGAAGGAAATAGAGGATCGCGAAAAGGATCAGGAAGTTCAGGAGATGCAGGAAGATCTGCGTGAAATTTATGTTAAGCGGTAAATTGCTCATATTTCTTCTCCTTTAAATCGCGAATCTTTTAGATTACGAAGATGATAAGTATTACAACGAGCAGCGCATAGATGATGGCTGTTTCGATGAATACCAGACCCAGCATGAAGGTAGATCTGATCTTTCCTTCAGCTTCAGGCTGGCGTGAGATCGCTTCTGAAGACTTGCCTGTAGCGATACCCATGGCGAGAGCGCCTCCCATGGCTGCAAGTCCGATGGCGATAGCTGATGCGAGACCCTTGTCGAATCCCTGAACTGCTTCGGCTGTTCCGTCATCCGCATATGCGATGCTTGCTGCGAGAAGCATGGTGAGAGCAAGTACGATGATGATTGCTACGATACCTGTGAATCTTAATGTTTTATTCATTTTAATTTTCCTCCGAAAAATTTTATGCGGTTAATTCTTTTGCTTTCTTGGTTCTGATTTTCTTCTCTTTAGGTGCCTTTGGCTTGGGCGGTTCCGAGACCTCTCCGTAGAAGAGTGACACAAGCATCGTCAGCACGTATGCCTGGATCAGAGCGTGCAGGCAGGTGAACATCACGCCCACCAGCACAGGAAGCACATAGCTTAAGGCTGTATAATAGTAAACCAGTTCCGTTACCAGGGCTCCGGAGAGCAGGGCTCCGAAAAGTCGGAAGCTCATGGATATCGGAAGGGAATACTCCTTGATGGTGTTGATGACTCCGCGGAATCCGTTGGCTGCGATACCTCCCGTCATGATGAAGAGATATGAGGTGCAGCCCATCATGATGGCCCCGTTTATATCCGAAAGAGGTGCAGGCATCGATACCGAGTGTCCCGTGGTGGTCATCACCTGGATACCGAAGAGTTCCAGCATGGTTCCCGTGAAGATATATACACCTGCTGCAAAGATATATCCGCCCAGGATCTTATTGATGTGCGGGCTGTTTGACTTGCTCAGGTTGTCAAAATATCCCACAAGGAGTTCCAGCACCGACTGGAACTTACCGGGGACCAGCGTGAACTTAGGGATCACGAAGATCCTGATGATTATGGCTGCGATGGTAAGTATCCCCGTCACTGTGAAGCCCGCAGCCAGTCCCGGGTTGATCTCAAGGCCGAAGAAGTTCACCTTGTTCACGTCATGGAGAACTGCGTCCCGCATCACCGTCTGGATGTCTTCCTCTTCACCGGCTTCGCCCGATGTCAGGAAGATCCCGGCCAGCAGGATCACAGCGATCACCCCGAAGATGATCAGCATCGTTTTCTTTTGTTTTTTGGTCATAAGATATCTCCTTATACGGCATGGAAACCGGAGCGTTTATCCCGGTCCAGTACCTCTAATTCCAGGTCCTTCCCCACTATGAAGCCCTCCTCTTCAAGAGCGTTCTTCACGGTGATCATGGCCTGTTCGGGCGTGTTGTTTTCTTTGCTCAGGTGAGCCAGGAAAACCTTCATAGTCCCGTTATCATCCGAAATCCTTCTCCTTATCCTCCTGTATCTCAGGACCTCTGTAAGGCAGTGGGCACAGGCCTCGTTTGAAAGATGGCCCGTGTCCGAAAGTATCCTGAGTTTCAGGGGATATGGATAACTTCCGTAGAGCAAAATATTTCTTTCGTGGTTCGATTCCAGGGCCAGGATATCCGCGTCCTTGATGTTATTGAAAATATCATCGCTGACGTAGCCCGTATCGGTCACCACGCAAATCTTCGCATCATCCCTCTCGAAAGAAAAGGTGATCGGTTCATCCGTATCGTGTGACAGATCAAACGGCGTGACCCTGATGTCGCCCGCATTTATCTCATCGCCCGGGCCGGTCTCCATGAGCCTCTCGTAGGGAAGAGGTGAGACCTTCTTTACCAGAGCTTCCAGAGTCCCGTGTGAAGCGTACAGCGGGCAGCGGGTGTTCTTAAGGAGAGTCTTGATTCCCTTGATATGATCTATGTGATCGTGGGTGATGAATATGCCGTCGATATCGTCTAAAGCGATACCCAGTTCGCCCAGGCCGTTCTTGATGGCCTTACAGCTTATTCCCGCATCCAGCAACAGGTTCGTATTATCGCTTTTTATGAGATAACAGTTGCCCGAGCTTCCGCTTGCCAGGGAACAAAAGCCTAATTTCATGCGCTCTCCTAATCATATTTCTACAAATTTATATTATATCACAAATTACTTAAAAGTCCACTTCTTAAGGCATTTTTTACACTTTATCGACATGTGTTAATTATTCGCCAAAGTTTCTCCCATAAAGAAAAGGGGAGCTTTATGCTCCCGCTTTCATTTCATGTAATTTGCTTACCGCTTCGCGGTTTATCCTGTTAAGATCCTTTTTAAGAGCATTGTGGCTCAGGATGAGAGTGAGCGCCAGGAAGGCAGCTGCAAATCCAACCAGGATAAGCGCGCTGTGTCCCGCATTCGCCCCCGCCGTGCCGCTTATGGCCTCCTTGAAGAGCTGTGTGGAATAGGTCATGGGAAGCACCTTGTTGATAGCCCTGAAGAATCCGCTCTGGGTCTCTATAGGGAAGGTTCCCGCGCAGGATGTCAGCTGAAGTATCAGAAGCAGCATCGCAAAGAACTTGCCCGCGTCTCCCAGATTGATGAGGCAGAACTGTACGATGGTCATGAATGTGACTGACACCAGTATGCAGGCTCCGAAGAGCATTGCGGGGTTGTTCACCGTGATGTGAAGCACGTCCTTGATGACCACTGCCAGTAGTATCGCCTGTGCCGCACTTATGAGGGCAAAGGCTCCTGTCCTGAGAACGATCTTGTCGGAATCCTTGCTGAGGAGCTTTATCCTCCTCTCGTAATCGAGGTAGATGCCGAAATAGATCATCAGGCAGCCTACCCAGAGGGACAGTCCCATGAAGTAAGGAGCGAAGGCAGAACCGTAGTTTGCCACGGGCTGTACGTATTCGATCTCGGTCTTTATGGGTTCCTCGCCGTATTCCGAAAGACCGTTTAACGCCTTTAGCTGTGCGTTCGCGTCGCTTACCGCTTCGTCAACTCCGGTCTCTGCGGTGTTGATGCCGTCAGCCAGCTGTCCTGCACCGTTATCCAGCGCTGCCGCGCCGTCAGCCAGCGTTACTGCGCCTGCTTCCGCTTTATCGGTTCCTTCCTTGAGGGCGGCCGCTCCGTCTGAAGCAGCCTGAACGCCTGCAGTGTATTTATCCACGCCTTCTTTTAAGGCGCCTGCTCCCGATTCAAGAGCACCGGCTCCGGAGTTCAGAGCAGCATTATTTGATGAAAGGGTATCCAGTCCGCCTGAAAGCTGGTTTATACCGCCGTTCAAAGCGTCGTTGTTTGAAGTTACCTGATCCAGCCCTGCGCTTAAGGCATAGGATCCTCCGATCAGGGTGTTGGGATCAGCTGTGCTTCCAAAGGCTCCGTCAAGCTGACCGAGTCCCGCTGACAAGGCTCCAACTCCGGTCCTCAGGCTCTGCACGCCGGATGCGAGCTGGCTGACTCCGCCGGAGACAGTATCTGCTCCTTCCTGGAGCACGGAAAGATTCGTTCCCAGAGTATCGAAGCTTCCCACTATGGCACCGAGAGTCTGGTCACCTGTAGCCTGCTGATATGTTCTCAGGGCTTCCACCGCCTGTGAATAGCCGCCGCTGAAGGCCGAGATGCCGGTTGCAAGGTTTGACGCTCCGCCTGATAATGTATTAAGAGTTTCATCTCCCGGGATGGTGCTTGCAGCTGAATCCACCTGAGACTTCATGGCTGAAATGCCCTGCTCCGCGGTAACGATGCCGCTGTAGAGGCTGTCAGCTCCTGCTGATGCCTGGCTTACTCCTGCTGTGTATGAACCGATGCCTGCCTGAAGGGCTTTGGCTCCGGATCCCGCCTGATCGACGCCCGCGGTGTAGTTCTTTACGCCGTCTTTAAGAGTCCCTGCTCCCTGAGCCAGGTCCCCCGCTCCGTTATTCAGAGCTGCATTGTTGGACTTGAGAGTCCCAAGTCCGTCGGAGAGCTGTCCTGCTCCCTTGTCCAGTGCATCCATTCCCGAAGTAAGTTCCGGCACGCTGCTCTTGAGCTGTGAAGTGCCGTCCTTTAACTGTCCTGCTCCGTCAGAGAGCTGTCCCAGTCCGTCCTGAAGAGTTCCCATCTCATCCGGCACGCTGTTCAGCTTATCCGAAAGGGTGGCTATGATCTCGCCGTCGATCTTGGAATTCATCTTTTCCTTGATGGTGGGCATTGCGTTTTCAAGTATCTGGGCAGCCAGGTAATTCTTCTTCTGGTTTGCCGTATACACTATGGAGCTGTGTATCTTATCCGTATCCCCTGAAACCGTAGCCACGTTCTCCGAGAAATCCTCGGGGATGGTAATGGAAGCGTAGTATTCGTCTCCCAGGACCCCCTGTTCCGCATCCTTCTGCTCGGTGAACACGAAGCCCAGGGATCCATCCTCTGCGAGCTCGTCGCAGATCTCATCTCCCAGGTTCCTTACTTCTCCGTTTATCTCAGACCCCTTATCCAGGTTCACCACCGCGACGGGCACGTCTTCAAGCCTGGCGTAGGGATCCCAAAATGCCCCTAAGTAAAAGTAGGAATACATAAGCGGTATGATGATAACTCCGATTATGATGGCCGCTTTTATTATAGGGGACGTTTTCTTCCTGTCGTTCATTTAATGTCATCTCCTTCTGTATCGCACAGCAGGCGGAGCCCCTGTTCTCACTCCTGCTGCAAATCATTTTCTATTTTTACAACATTATATTTTAGCCAGTTTTTCCAAAATATCATTAATCATTTCTAAACAGATGATTAAATTTTAATCATTTGATGTAAATTGATGGATTAAGGGGTTAACTCCGGCGGGGATTTTTTGTATAATATGGGGGTAATAACGAGAATGAGAGGCGTATTAAATGTCAAGGTATACCAAGCAGGCTCTCGGGGAGTCTCTTAAGAAGCTCCTTACGGAGAAGCCTTTGAATAAAATAACCGTCACCGAGATCGTGAACGACTGCGGGCTCAACCGCATGACCTTCTACTATCACTTCAGGGATATCTATGACCTTCTGGAATGGGTCTGCGTGGAGGACGCAGAGAAGGCCCTTAAGGGAAAGAGTTCATATTCCAACTGGCAGGAGGGTATGTATAACGTGCTGGAGCTCATCAGGGAGAACAAAGCCTTCGTAATGCACGCCTACCGCTCCCTTTCCAGGGATTATCTGGAGATGTACGCCTTCCGTCTGACGGATGCCCTCTTCATATCGGTAATAGACGAACTGGATAAGGAAAACAGGCTGGACCCGGATGACAAGGAGTTCATAGCCTCCTTCTACAAGTATGCCTTTCTGGGGATCATGATGAACTGGGTGGATAACGGCATGAAGGAAGATCCGAAGGACATGATCGAGAGGCTCAGCATAGTGGTTGAGGGAGATATCTCGAATGCCGTGGAACGATTCTCGGAACGCCGGAAGCCTTGAAAAGCAAGGGTTTTGTACTTTTTAAAAAACATGGGCCGCAGGCCCGTTTTTTGCTTGTGGAAACAATAACAAATATGTTAGAATTTGCAAAGTATGACAATTAACTAACTATTATATATGGAGGGTGCTGAATGAGTTGTGAAAAATGTCAGAAGGAGCAGGAGATGCTTCAGGAAATAATCCTTAAGCACAAGGACACCCCGGGTGCCCTTATCCCTATCCTCCACGAGGCTCAGAACATCTACGGATATCTGCCTCCGGAGGTCCTTCACGAGATCGCCAAAGGCCTGAATATGCCCGAGGCTGAAGTTTACGGAGTAGCTACCTTCTACTCCCAGTTCTCACTTCAGAAAAAAGGAAAATACAGGATCAACGTCTGTCTGGGTACCGCCTGCTACGTCAAAGGCGCTCAGGACATTCTGGACAAATTCAAACTGAGACTGATGATCGACGTGGGAGAGTGCACCGATGACGGTCTTTTCTCCCTTGAAGCCTGCAGGTGTATCGGCGCCTGCGGTCTGGCTCCCGTGGTCACCATAAACGGTGACGTCTACGGCAGGATGAACCCGGACATGGTGGACGAGATCCTTGATAAATACGAAGCGCTGGCCGCTTCAGAACAGGAGGGGGAAGCATGCTGATAAAGAACAGCGAAGTTCTCAGGGAACTGAGAGACAGAAAGCATAAGGAAATGGCCCTCCGTTTAGGAGAGGACTTCGATCCGAAGGACGGCGACAGGATGCACATCCTGGTCTGTGGCGTGGCGGGCTGCCAGTCAGCAGGATCCCTCGGGATATACGAGGAACTCAATAAGAGGATCGAAGAAAACGGACTTCAGTCCGAGATAAAGATCATATCCACGGGATGCATGGGGCTTTGCGCCCAGGGGCCTCTGATGGTCACCTATCCCGACGAGATCATGTACACCCACGTGGAACCCGAAGATGTGGAGGAGATCTGGAACTCCCATGTGATGGGCGGCAAGCCTGTAGAGAGATTATTCGCAACAGAAGCTGACGGCACTAAGATCGCTCACGCTTTAAAGGATCACTCCTTCTACTCCAAGCAGCTCAAGATCGCCCTTAAGAACTGCGGTCTGATCAACCCCCTCGATATCGAGGAATATATCGGAGTAGACGGCTACGGTGCGCTGGCCAGGTGTCTGGATGAGATGGACCCTGAGGACGTAAACGATACCATGAAGGATGCAGTGCTTCGCGGAAGAGGAGGCGCAGGCTTCCCTCTCGGAGTCAAGTGGGAATCAGCTGCCCGCGAGATGGCTCCCGTCAAATACATCTGCTGTAACGCCGATGAAGGAGACCCGGGTGCATTCATGGACAGATCCATCCTGGAAGGCGACCCTCATTCAATACTTGAAGCCATGGCCATCGCAGGATACGCCTGCGGAGCCAGACAGGGCTACATCTACGTCCGTGCGGAATACCCCGTGGCTGTAGAACGTCTGGGGATCGCCATCAAACAGGCTCACGAATACGGGCTTCTGGGAAAGAACATCCTGGGAAGACCCTTTGATTTCGATATAGATATCCGCCTCGGAGCTGGCGCCTTCGTCTGCGGAGAAGCTACCGCCCTCATGGCATCCATCGAGGGAAAGAGAGGCGAGCCCCGTCCGAAGCCGCCCAGATCAACGGAAAAGGGTCTCTTCGACTGCCCTACAGTCCTGAATAACGTGGAGACCTTCGCGAACGTGCCCCAGATCATCATGAAGGGCACCGACTGGTTCAAGGCTATCGGTACCGAGAAATCAAACGGAACCAAGGTATTCGCCTTAGGTGGTAAGATCGAGAACACCGGCCTCGTGGAAGTTCCCATGGGAACTACTTTGAGAGAAGTGGTCTTCGATATAGGAGGAGGTGTTCCCGGACACCTGAACTTCAAGGCTGCCCAGACGGGCGGACCTTCAGGAGGCTGCATCACCTCAGAACATCTTGATACACCCATGGACTTCGATTCACTCACGAAGCTCGGAACCATGATGGGTTCAGGCGGACTCATCGTAATGGCAGAGGATTCCTGCATGGTGGACATCGCCAAGTTCTTCCTCGACTTCACGGTTGACGAGTCCTGCGGCAAATGCCCTCCCTGTCGTATCGGAACCAAGCGTATGCTGGATATAACCAGGAAGATCACCGAAGGTAAGGGAAACATGGACGATCTGGAAGAGCTGGAAGATCTGGCTCAGATGATCAAGACAGGTGCGCTTTGCGGCCTCGGTCAGTCAGCACCCAACCCCGTAGTCTCCACCCTTCAGTACTTCAAGGATGAGTACATCGCCCACGTCAGGGATAAGAAATGCCCTGCCGGCGTTTGCGTATCAATGCTCAAGTACATCATCATGGCAGAGACCTGCAGAAGATGCGGCATCTGTGCCAAGAACTGTCCCGTTGGCGCCATCACCGGCGACAAGGAACATCCCTACGTTATCGATCAGGACAAGTGCATCAAGTGCGGCGTGTGCATGAGCAAGTGCCCGTTCAAGTCGATACTGAAGAACGCATAAGGAGGTATATGGATCATGAGCAAAGTACACGTAACTATAGACGGTATCCAGGTCTATGTGCCTGATACCTATACGATATTGGAAGCGGCCAAGGAGATAAACATCCATATCCCCACCCTCTGCTTCCTTAAGGACGTAAGCGAGCTGGGCTGCTGCAGGATGTGCCTCGTTGAGATAAAAGGCAAAAAAGAACTCCAGGCAGCCTGCGTACATCCTGTAAAGGACGGCATGGAGGTCATCACCCACTCCGCCCGCATCAACAAATACAGAAAAAAGAATCTGGAACTCATCCTGTCCAACCACCCCGCAAGATGTCAGTCCTGCACCAGGTCCATTTCCCAGTGCGAGCTGCAGGTTTTAGCGAACAAGCTGGACGTAGAGTCCAACAACTACCTTAAATACCAGGATACCATCACCATGAACCCCAAGAGCGACATCGACGAGGGCGTATCTCTTTTCAGAGATCCCAACCGCTGCGTTCTTTGCAGAAGATGCGTATCCATCTGCAATAACATCCAGACCGTAGGCGCCATCTCCCCTCTCTTCAGGGGAATGTCCACGGTGATCGGCACAGCCGGCATGAACGCCATCGACTCATCGGTCTGCATAAACTGCGGCCAGTGCATCTCCGTATGTCCTACGGGAGCTCTTCAGGAGCACAGGTCCCTTGACGGCGTAATGGACGACCTCTACGATCCCGATAAGATCGTCATCGCCCAGACTGCTCCCGCGGTCCGCGCTGCTCTCGGAGAAGAGTTCGGTAACCCCATCGGAACCAACGTGACGGGCCAGATGGTAACAGCCCTTAAGATGCTCGGTTTCGACAAGGTATTTGACACCAACACCGGAGCCGACCTCACCATCATGGAAGAGGGAACGGAGCTCATCGACAGGATCAGAGGCGGCGGCACCCTTCCCCTCATCACATCCTGCTCCCCCGGCTGGGTCAAGTTCTGCGAACACAACTTCCCGGAATTCCTGCCCAACCTGAGCACCTGCAAATCCCCTCACGAGATGCTGGGCGCCATCATCAAGAGCTACTACGCAGAAAAGAACGGCATCGACCCGAAGAAGATCGTAGTTGTATCCGTAATGCCCTGCACCGCAAAGAAATTCGAGGCGCAGCGTCCTGAGCTCGCCGCAGTCGAAGACCTTCCCGACGTGGATTACGTAATCACCACCAGAGAGCTGGCGCGTATGATCCGCCAGATAGGTATCGATTTCAACGCCCTGTCCGACACTCCTTTCGACGATCCTCTTGGAATGTCCACAGGAGCCGGACTCATCTTCGGTACCACCGGAGGCGTTATGGAAGCTGCCCTTCGTACGGTGAACGACCTTCTTACAGGCACCAACTCTGACGCCCTTGACTACAACGAAGTCCGCGGCATCGACGACGGTATCAAGGAAGCCTCCGTCAAGATCGCAGACCTTGACCTTAAGGTGGCTGTAGCTCACGGCCTCGGCAACGCCCGCCGCCTCATGGAAAGAATGAGAGCCGGCGAACACTTCGACTTCATCGAAGTCATGGCCTGCCCCGGCGGCTGCATCAACGGCGGCGGTCAGCCTCTCCAGGTATCCGACGTAAGAAACTGGATCGACTTTAAAGAAAAACGCGCCCATGCCCTCTACGCCGGCGACCAGAAGATGATCATGAGAAAGTCCCATAACAATCCGGCGATCAGGAAACTCTACAAGGAGTATCTCGGCTTCGCAGACGGCATGAAAGCACATCAGCTGCTCCATACCCACTATATCGACAGGTCAGAATAAAAATCATAACCACCCTTAAAAAGGGTGGTTTGCTCAAGGGCTATAAGCCCAAGTGCTACCCGGCTAGCGTCTCAAGGCGCTAGCTTTCTCTTTGTTCAAGCTACATTGCCGTTGCCGCTTTTGCTTGCGCCTTAAAGGC
>JAZQAY010000104.1:0-20411 GCA_045545455.1 Anaerovoracaceae bacterium
GACGTCCTGGTAGGCATCAACCTACTCCGTGAAGCACTTGATATCCCGGAAGTCGCACTTGTCGCCATACTGGATGCCGATAAGGAAGGCTTCTTAAGAACCGAGACGTCTCTCATCCAGACCATCGGCCGTGCTGCGAGAAACGTCGACGGAAGAGTCATCATGTATGCTGACGGCATTTCTAAAGCCATGAAGGCGGCAATAGATGAGACCGACCGAAGGCGAAAGATACAGAACGAATACAATGAGGCTCACGGCATCACTCCTGAGTCCGTCAAGAAGTCTGTGCGCTCCGTCATCGAAGCCACCAGGGCAGCAGATAAGGAGATGGAGTTCTACAAGGGCAAGTCTCCTCTGGAGCTTACGAAGAAGGAACTTCAGGACTACGTGAAGAAGCTGGAAAAGGAAATGAAGCAGGCCGCCAAGGACCTTCAGTTCGAACGCGCTGCCCAGCTGAGAGACCAGATATTCGAATACAAAGTAAGGCTGAATTAAAAAAACGCAGAGCGAAAGCTCTGCGTTTTAAGTTTGATCATCATCTCTTTTAACATACCGGTTTTATATGCCAAACTCCAATATCCTTTCCTGCCCGAAACTAAGCAAGCAGACCTTGTTCATCAGCACGTGTTCAGCGCCCATCATTTCCGGAACTTCCGTCATTGATATAGTCGCACCTTCTTTAACTATCCTGTCGAAAAATGATCCGAGGACCGTGTTTGCGGTAATTCCGGAAAGTCCGTCGGAACCTCCGCAGTTCGTAGCTATATGAAGTCTGCCAATATTAACTTCCGTCCTCTTATCTTTTATGACGATGGGGTAGAGTTCATCGATAGCCTTCATACCCTCTTCAAACTCGTCTTCCACTTCCTGACATGTCACGGATTTGATCCTGTCCGGGCTGATACCGTGAAGCAGTGACGTGATCTCCACGGGAGGATTGGTCTCGCATCCGTTACCGATAAACAGCACTCCGCCAAAGTTTGCATTTATGGCTATCCCGGCGGATATCTTCATGGCATTTTCCTTATGCCTACCTCTCCGTTTTCTCTCTCATATCCCATGAAAGTCTTGTCCGAAGTGCCCGGGAATACGGATATAGGATTAAAAGTAGTGATATTTTCTTTCTTTGCCTAATCCGCTCTTATCGTTATGCGTATGGATCCATTCACCCTTTTTTATATAGCATGACGCATATCCGCAAACGTTATCATACTTTCTGATCTCATCGCCGGCTTTAAAATCCTTCAGCGCGATTTTATGTGCAAGAGGTACGTCGTTCAAAAGTTCTATCGGCTCGCCATTCACGGTGACAACGTCACCTTTTTTGTGTTCACAGGTTGCGATCGCAACGGTGTCTCCGGGATAAAGTTTTATGGCTCCCCTTCCTAAAACCTCCGTAAATCATTCTCTAAGCTATAACTGTGGCTCTTATATTATTATCAGTCTCTACTCTGACATAAATCCGTTTTCAATGAGTTGTTTCCTGTTTACAAGGTTATCAAGATATTCATTTCTGAGGACCTTTACTGACGTCACTGCAGTCAGCCTGCAAAGTTCCGGCGTGCTTTCAACCGATACAAATGCAGCATGGGGTGTCATTATAACGTTATCCATATGATAAAACGGATGATCCTTACTGATAAGCGGCTCGTCTTCAAAAATATCCAGGGCCGCTATATCGTAACCGATCCCGTACTTTATCAATGCCTTGCAATTTTTCAAACCGTCCATGGTCTCCGGAGAGACTGACCTCAGTTCGGAACAAATGACGTCGGCATCGCTGCATTTCTCAAGTATATCGCTTTCTTCTCTGCATTCCACGGGATAATATTCATATCCCGCATCCTCGATTATTCCCCTCTCTACCTAAAATCATATTTGGGGAAAATATGTCTGTCTATCATGTATACCTTCATATCAATAGACCTCTTTCTATATCGTTAGCCTTACCATATGCGTCAAATAACCCGTTCATTATGTCAGAAGGTTTTTTGCAGTCGCCGATTATCTCAAAAGGGATTCCCTTTTGTTTCAATAACTCTGTCGCGTACTCAGTTTCTGCCGGTCTGTATCCCGCAGCAAATATAACAGAATCAGCCTTAAGATGTTTTTCTCCATCATTACCGCTTATGTATACGCCTGAATCGTCAGCTCGTGTTATCGTGGTCTCAGTCAGGATCTTTACTCCTTTATTCTTAAGGGACTCCATCATGATCCATTTCTTTCCGCCGAAGTCTTTACCGACCTTTGGCAGCGCTTCCACCACCGTAACGGCCGTTCCCGGGTTGGTTTCAGCTACGGTTTCCGCAGTCTCCAGTCCGACCGTTCCGCCTCCGACAACTATCACATCGCTTCCGAGATCAGATGCAGGGTCCTTCAGGTACTCCTCTGCTGCTTCATGCTTAAGATCACAGATTCCGGGGATCTCTGGAATCACAGGTTCTGCACCGAAGGCGATATAAACCTTGTCCCAGTCGTCTCTGAATACCATGTCACCGTCAAAAGGCTGTCCTTTTATCATTTCAACTCCCATCGCATTCAATTCATATACCATGGCGTTAACGTAATCTCTGAGAAGTTCCTTATGCGGCGGAACAGAAGCGACGGTCACCCTTCCTCCCCACTTGTCATCATCGGTGATTATCGTGACCTTGTTGCCATTCTCAGCCTCATATTTCGCTGCTGACAGTCCTACAGGACCTCCTCCGGCAACAAGTATCCTCTTCGTTTTTTTGCTCTTTTTATGTCCCAGATATTCATGACCTGATTCAGGATTGAACGCGCACACGCAATCCTTTCCTCTGAGCACTCTTTCTATACATCCCTTGTTGCATGCCTGGCATGGTATATATGGGATGCCTGCCTCCATTTTGGCTACGAATCCGGGATCTGTAAGCAAAGGCCTTCCTGCACCCGCAAAATCACAGTCTCCGTTCTCTATCATTTCTTCTGCTGCAGCTTGATTGTTCACCCTGTTGCATGCAATCACCGGCAGTCCTGTATCCCGCCTTACCTTGTGATACAGATCTCTGAATACTCCCGGCTCCACGTGGTAAGTCATCTGCGGTACGGGAGCTTCATGCCAGCCTCCGGTCAGGGTAAGTCCGTCCAGGGTTTTCGGCGGGAGCTGGTTTATGAAGGATATCATATCATCTTCGGTGTATCCGCCCATCATATCCCCGCAGGATATCTTCGCTATTACGGGATAATCCGGTCCGACAGCTGCCCGGATCGCTTTCAGCACCTCTGTGGGAAAGCGGAATCTGTTTTCAGTAGATCCGCCCCACGAATCCGTGCGGTTGTTGACTCTGGGTGACATGAACTGAGATAACAGATATCCGACGCTTGCACTGACTTCGATTATGTCCACACCGCAATTTTTACACTTTAAAGCTGCTTTTGCAAAATCATCTATGGTCCTTAAAATATCATCTTCAGTCATGATCCTCGGCGTAAATCTGTAAATCGGAGATTGAATGTCCGAAGGGCATACGGGAACAGCGGGATTTGTATCTATGTTATTTCTGTTCCTTCCGGCGTGAAACAGCTGCATGATAAATCTGCAGTTGTTCTTATGAGCCATCTCACTGAGATATCTGAGGTCACCGTCAATGTCTGCATCCATCCTGTGCATCTTTTCAGAACAGCCCTCCTGATTCACGGCCGCAACGCTTGATATCGCAGCTACTCCGCCGTCTATCCTGCGTTTATAGAACTCGAATTCCCTCTCGGTGAAACAGCCATTTTCATCGGCAAAGCCCGTGGTCAAAACAAGCATGACCCATCTGTTCTTCAGCTCGACGCTGCCTATGCTTGCCGGAGTAAATAATATTGACATCAGCACCTCCCATAAGCGTAACAAAAGGATACTCAGATATGATATTTATAATTATACAATAATTTTATATTTATTCCTAGTATTATTTTATTTATACCCGTTTTTAAACAAAAAATACTGCCTCACGCAGTATTCTTTATTTTTATTCCGGTAATTTCGCTATATCCACCCAGCCTATCGCTCCGGAGTACTTATACAGTTCTTCCGGGGTAAACTCAGCTGCAGAATTTGATGAACCGCATGCCGGGAATACCGACTCGAACCTCTTCATGGATTCATCGCAGTATATCTTTACGTTGGGATTCTCTATTCCGAAGGCGCAGACTCCGCCGATGGCATGTCCGGTGAAGGCAACCACCTCTTCGGCGCTCAGCATCGAAGCCTTATGGTGGAATGTGTCTTTGAACTTCCTGTTATCTATCCTGGCGTCTCCTGCGAGCTGCACCAGAATGCAGCCCTCTTCCCCGTCCTTAAAGGACATGGTCTTACAGATCCTGGCTCCCTCAACGCCTACAGCCTGAGCTGCCAGTTCGACAGTCGCCGAGCTCACATCGAACTCCATGATGCGGTCTTCTATACCGAATTTACGAAAATACTCTCTTACTTTGTCGATTGCCATGATGTCTCTCCTGTATAGTTCAGTTCTTAGGCGTCATATAGAATCTGCCGTTTACCTGATCTGTCTTTATAACGTTTGTGAAAGCCGCGGGATCTATTTCCTTGATGGCTTTTATGACCTTATCTGACTGATCTCTTCCGATCACCGAATATAGGATATTCTTAGTATCTCCTGAATATCCGCCTTCTCCCTTGATGATAGTGGCATCGTGATGAGTCAGCTCATATATCTTCGCGATTATCTCTTGAGGCATGGACGTTACTACCAGAAGTGTATCCTGCTGGTACCTCTTATAGTACGTCCCGAGCATCGTGGTGATGACGTACTGATATATGATAGAATACAGTGCTCTGTCAAAGTCGAACAGCAGTCCGCCGATAACCAGAAGTACTATATTTCCGGCCAGGATATACCCCCAGGCATCGATTCCCTTTCTCTCGCTCAGGAAGATGGAGATGAAATCAGTTCCTCCTCCTGAAGCTCCGGCAGTCAGACAGATCACCGAGGCCACTCCGCCTACGATACCCGCAAACAGCGCTATAAGGATCGGCTCGTAGGTTATGGTAATGTTGGGGAACAGATCGGTAAGTACCGATGAAAGCACCACAACGTAGAATGACTCTATGGTGAACTTCTTTCCTATATACCTGAGTCCTATGTAAACCGGTACCAGATTGATGGGCAGGTACACCAGGGAATATGGTATCTCCACGTTAAAGAACTGCCTTCCTATCTGCTGGATCAGTACTGTGATACCGCTGAACCCGCCGGGGATCAGATTGCCTGTCCTGATGAAACTCTTCAGGTTGAAGGCAAAGATCGCTGCCGCCACGGTAAGAAGAAAGTATTTTAAAATTGTAGATTTAAATTTAGACTGTTTCTTCATAATTGCAGATCAGAACAAATCTTTCAACATCCGAGCTGTCATCGGTACAGGTACTGAGCACCAGCGTCTCGGGATCTCCGCCTCTCTTTGGCAGATAGTATACCTCGTCCATTACCGATACGTATTTGCCGACAGACGCACTGTATTTAAGGGTCTGTCCTGACATCATAATGATGTATACGTCCTTATGTGCTTCCAGGTATTTAGTGTCCTCAAATTTTTTCAGCCGTCCGAACATAGCACCGTTATGCATATTATGTCCATAGAGCAGCGTTTCCTCATCGCTGAAGTCAGCACTGCAGTTTACGTCCATGAATATGGACCCCGCGATGGAATAATTGCCCTTATAATCCAGCTGAAGGTATTCATAATCCGCGCTTCCCATGACCACCGGGAAATTCACGTTGGTATCCGGTATATACAGCCATGCGACTATATCGGAGTTCACAGCCCTGAGGGATTCGAAGTCCACCTGAGGGAAGCCGTCTTCATCCACGTAGATGTACTTTTCCTCAGCTTCCTCAACGGTCTTATCTATAACGCGGTAGTCTTTTACTATATTGAATATCTTGTATCCCGAGAACCCTATGACTGCCAAAAGAACTATTATGAGCAGCGTTCTCAGGATACTTCCTGTCTTTTTCATCTCGTGTCCCCTTTATATTTCTCTTCTTCCCTCAAAGGATTTAAGCAAAGTAACCTCGTCCGCAAATTCCAGATCCGATCCTACGGGAACTCCATGAGCGATCCTGCTGACCTTGATGCCTGCGGGTTTCAGAAGTTTGGAGATATACATGGCTGTAGCCTCTCCCTGAATGGTGGGGTTGGTAGCTATGATCACCTCTTCACAGTCATTGGACTGGAGTCTTTTTATAAGCGACTTCAGATTTATGTCTTCAGGTCCTATGCCTTCCATAGGTGAGATCACGCCGTGAAGCACGTGATAGGTACCGTTATAATCCCTGATCCTCTCCATGGCCATGACATCCCTGGGTGTCTCAACTACGCAGATAAGGTCCTTCCTGCGTCCGGGGTCAGAACAGATCTTGCAGGGGTCCGAATCCGTTAGATTCCCGCACACCGAGCAATGCCTGAGCTGCCTCTTGGCATTAAGCATGGATTCAGCCAGGGCCTCCACCTGCTTCTCATCCTTATCGAGGATATGAAAAGCAAGCCTCTGGGCGGACTTCTCACCCACGCCCGGAAGCTTAGACAATTCGTTTATCAGTATTTCAAGCTGTCTTGGATAATCTCTCATCTCTTTAATGATCTCCCCTTATTACAGGAGTCCGGGGATATCGAGACCGCCGGTGAACTGTCCCATTGTGCTCTGTGACATTTCATCGATCTGTCTCAGTCCTTCATTTACTGCTGCCATTACCAGATCCTCAAGGGTCTCCACGTCATCCGGATCGACCACTTCAGGCTTGATGACCAGCTTGGTGAGTTCCTTCTTGCCGCTTACGGTGGCTTCAACTACTCCGCCGCCTGCAGTTGCTGTGACTTCCTTCTCCTCCAGTTCGGCCTGGGCTCTCTCCATCTGTGCCTGAAGAGCCTGCATCTGCTGTAACTGCTGCATATTGAATCCGCCGGCCTTCTGAGGCTTCTTAGCCTTACCGGCTCTCATACCTTTTCCCATTTTAATCCTCCACTATTATATCCAGTCCAAGAGCGTCCTTCGCTTCTCTAACGTAGTCCTTCTCCGGTTCCGTTTTTTCTTTTTCCATATGTTTCTCCAGTACTATGCCGCCTCTCACAGGGCGTTTGAGGATACCGGACATGATGCTGTCTATGGTCTCTATCTTTTCCTGAACGTGCTTTCTTGCGAATTCAGTGCTTACCGCTATGGTGTAAGTTCCTTTCCGCACGTCCTTAAGTCTGGTCCAGCTCCTGATGAGGTTGAAACTGCCGCTTCTCATCTCGCCTTCTTCCATAGCGTCTCTCCAGAGATCTTCCAGGTCCAGCACCTCTGAATCGAAGTCTGCGGTGCTCTTCGCAGCATTCCTCTCAAGCTGCTCTCTCGAAAGTTCTATGGGCTTATCCATGTCGATGGTCTTGATGAGGATGTCCGGCTTAGGAGCCGCAGCGGGTATCTCCAGATCTTCAGGCTCTGTTGCAGATCCTTCAGTTACAGGCGTGTTCACAACTGCAGGTCTCTCACTTACAGGTTCCTGCTTCGGTGCCTCTGCCCTGACGGTTCTGGGGACAGCTTCAGTCATGTAGCTTCCCTTACCTCCCGAAAGGGCCACTATGTCCAGCTCCATAAGTATTCTGGGCTGCGTGGACCATCTGGCTTCATTGATCGTTTTGGAGATCCGAAGTATGGCCTTTTCGATCTCATCGAAGCTGATGTGCATGGATTGTTCCTTGACCTTCTCCACGTTTTCAGATGACATGTTAAGAAGCGCATCCGGATCCCTCATAAACTTGGTTATGAGGAGATTCCTGTAATGAGCGTTCCAGTCCTTCATAAGCTGCTTGGCATCTCTTCCTTCCCTGAGCACCTT
The DNA here is from genome assembly GCA_045545455.1 of Anaerovoracaceae bacterium. Taxonomy (GTDB): domain Bacteria; phylum Bacillota; class Clostridia; order Peptostreptococcales; family Anaerovoracaceae; genus RUG754. The sequence continues at coordinate 7,851 of JAZQAY010000104.1, forward strand.
ATCCAGGAGCATCAGAGCTTCGCCTGATTTATGAAGTGATACGAGGTCCGTAAGCTCAATAAAGAACTCATCCCCTACGGTTCCAAGATAATCCAGAACTTCCTCGCGGGTGATACGCTCGTCCCCCGATGCCAGCACCTGATCCAGTATGCTCAGTCCGTCACGGACTGAACCGTCGGCGTTCGCGGCCAGAAGTTTAAGGGCATCTTCGTCAATAGAAACACCGCGTTCACTGCAAATATTTCTCATATCCTCTTCAAGTACCGCCTGCGGCACTCTCTTGAAATCCAGCCTCATACATCTGGAGAGAATTGTCTGAGGAAGTTTCTGAGGCTCCGTGGTGCAAAGAATGAAGATCACGTTCTCAGGCGGTTCCTCCAGAGTCTTCAGAAGCGCATTAAAGGCGCCCGTTGACAGCATGTGGACCTCGTCGATTATATAGACCTTCTTACTTCCGACCTGCGGAGGATACTTCACTGATTCCCTGAGTTCGCGGATGTTGTCCACTCCGTTATTGGATGCGGCATCTATCTCGATCACGTCCATGAATGTTCCCTGAGCTATAGCCCTGCAGTTAGCGCAGGTGCCGCAGGGACGCTCACCCTCTCCCGTGCAGTTAAGGGCCTTAGCCAGGAGTCTCGCCATGGTGGTCTTGCCGGTCCCTCTGGTTCCCGCGAAAAGGTACGCATGGCTCACGCTTCCCTGAGCTATCTGATGTTTTAAGATTTTTATTATGTGCTCCTGTCCCAGTACTTCACTGAATACCTCGGGACGGCGGGCACGGTACAGCGCCTGATACATATTATCCTCTCAAACGTGCTTAAACGGCGGTCCGTTCAGGCCGCCTGTCAAAAATCTATGATCCTGTAAAAAAGACTGCCCTTTGAGAGCTCCGCCAACTTAGAGAAGGCTTATCTGCGGCACATAAGAACTTCCGCTTATTGCTGCTTCCTTCCGGACCTGACAAGGTTCACGGCATCCCATTGCGCAGGACCCAAACCGAGCAGGTGAAGCTCTCAAAAGGCAATCTTATTAACATTAAGAGTATAGCATTTTAGTTGATTTCGGTCAAGTGCACCTTAAAAAAAGCGCCGAACATATTCGGCGCTTTCCTGGTTACTCATCATGTGTATTTCACAGTCACTCTCTATAAAGTGTATATGTTTCACCATCAACACAGTCAATGTCAACTGTGTTCCAGTCTACAACATGGAACACAAATGTCAGATCCCCATCAGTTGCATTTTCATCATAAGAGAAGTATAACGCTCCATTCTCGATCGTGTAATATTCTCCGCTATCATAATAATGCGGAAGATCAAAAGAAAGAGCACCATACTCGTCTTCGTCTAATTCCATAGATAAAAACATGTCCTTATCCTGGGTATACCATTCTCCCTTCATAAAACCGATGAAATTAGCATCATTCATTACAAGGCAATCCTTTGCAGGCTGGAAATCAACAATATCTTTCAGCAGATATATGTATTTATTGCCTTGGATAATATCAATTACCGTCTGATACTTTTCGGAATCTTCTATGTTCGCTTTTTCGAATAGCTGTGAAGATTCATTGTATGATCCTTCTTCAAACAGTTTTACCGCTTCAATGTACAATAACTCTCTGGTATTTTGCTCAAAATTCGCAGAATCTTTATAGTCACCTAGTTCCGAAAATCCTTCCAAAGCATCTTCAAGCAAGCCTCTGCTGTATCTTTCCTGACTTTTCCTGTAAATGCTTTCTTTATAAAACGTTTCTGAATTCCTGTAATTCCCCAGTTTTTTAAAGCGAACAGCTGCATCATCATACATCCCATTGTTCAACAACATGCCGCTCGTAGTATACTCCTGGAAATTATTATCCCAAAAGTAAGCTGTTCCTATGCGATATGGTATTTCAAATTCGCCGGAGTCCGCCATTTTATATACCATGAATCCACCCGCCCCGATAAGACCTGTGAATATCAATATCGCAATCAAAATGATGACAATAATTACTCTTTTGCCGCTGCTTTTTTCAGGCAGGCTATCTACATAATATATTTGAGGGCCTACATTTCTGAAGTCAGCTCTTTTCTTTGCTTCCGCTCTTCTCCCCTTCCTGCTCATTGTACCTTTCCACCTTTCAAAAGCATTAATCAGAGGTTATGTACTATTTTTACGTAAGCATATTCATTTATAAGCCAGTTCAAAAAATATCCGCGATATATTTTGTTAATATTATATCATTTATGCTTTTAAATATCAACAGAAGCGCTATCCGGCCAAAGAAAAAGATACTTCGATCGGCTTCGGATCCTGAAATTACGCAGGGATCCGCCCGAAAAAAGTATCTTTGATTTGTTCGACATATGAAGCGATGAGCGCTTAGTCTGTATAAGAGTTATTTCATTGAATCCATGATCTTCAGGTACTCCTCTATCACTTCCACGCATTTTTCGATGCTTATCTTGGAAGTGTTGAGGCAAAGGTCATAGCATCTCGCATCGTTCCACTCGTGGTCTGTGTAATACCTGTGGTATGCTGCTCTTTCCTTGTTGATCCTGTCGATCCTTCTGATGGCCTCGTCCCTGTCACAGCCGTCATACTTTATGGCGTTTTCGATCAGGTCCTCTTCGTCTGCATGGATGAAGACCCTTACCACGTCAGGATGATCCTGAAGGACGAAATGTGCACACCTTCCCACGATCACTGCGCTTTCATCCTTGTCTGCGATATCCCTGATGATACCTGCAGTCATGTTGAAGATGTTATCCTTGGAAAGGTATTTCTTTGATGAAGGAGAAGCTATCTCGGATCCTGAATATTTTTTGAATCTGCTCTCCTCGTGCTTTTCATCCGCTCCGCTTACGATGGACATGTTGATGCCGTGTTCCATGGAAACCATGGTCATGAGCTCTTTATCATAGTAGTGGATGCCAAGCTCCTTGGAGATGGCTTTGGCTACCTGGCGTCCGCCGGAGCCATAGCTTCTGGATATCGTGATTATATGTTTACCCATCATGAACTCCTTTCTTTATTCACCTAAGTATGCCTTGCGGACACTGTCGTTATGAAGAAGCTCGGATGCCGGTCCGGAAAGGGAGATCTTACCTGTCTCAAGCACGTATGCACGGTCCGCGATAGAAAGCGCCATCTGGGCATTCTGCTCTACCAGAAGGATGGTGGTGCCGGCCTTATGCAGGTTCTGTATGATCTCGAAGATCTGTTCCACGAGTATGGGCGCAAGTCCCATGGAAGGCTCATCCAGCATGAGAAGCTTAGGCTTGCTCATCAGGGCTCTTCCCATGGCGAGCATCTGCTGCTCTCCTCCGGAGAGCGTACCAGCAACCTGTTTGTATCTTTCCTTAAGTCTGGGGAACTGCTCATACACGAGCTCCAGATTCTGAGGAATGGTGCCCGCCTTCTCTGTATAGGCTCCCATCTCCAGGTTTTCCTGTACGGTCATCTGAAGGAAAACTCTTCTTCCTTCTGGAACCTGAGAAAGACCTCTTTCTACCAGCTTATGGGCAGGGACCTTACCTATATCCTCTCCGAGGAAATGTATGGATCCTGTCTTGGATCTGAGAAGTCCTGAAACAGTGTTCAGAGTGGTGGACTTGCCTGCTCCGTTGGCGCCTATAAGGGTAACTATCTCCCCCTCGTTTACTTCGAAGGAAATGCCTTTGATGGCATGGATGGCTCCATAATATACGTTGATATCTTCAACGCTCAGTATCTTTTCCATTATTTCGCCTCCTTTTTCTTACCCAGATATGCTTCTATTACCGCAGGATTGTTCTGGATCTCTTCAGGATTGCCCTTGGCTATGATACGGCCGAAGTTGAGAACCGCGATACCCTCGCAAACGTTCATTACAAGGCTCATATCGTGCTCGATAAGAATGATGGCTATGCCGAAGGTGTCCCTTATCTTGCGAATGTTGTTCATGAGTTCCGCAGTCTCTGAAGGATTCATACCTGCAGCCGGTTCGTCCAGAAGGAGGACCTTGGGATCCGTAGCCAGGGCTCTTACGATCTCCAGCCTTCTCTGAGCTCCGTAAGGGAGTGAGTTTGCCTGATAATCAGCCATGTCCTGCATGTCAAAGATTGACAGAAGTTCCAGCGCCTTTTCATGGGCTGCCTTCTCCTGCTTCCTGTATTTAGGGCCGTGGAATATCCCGCTGAAAAGCCCATAGTTCACCTCTTCATGCATGGCGGCCTTGACGTTTTCCTCTACTGTAAGCTTGTCAAAAAGCCTTATGTTCTGGAAAGTACGGGCGATGCCCATCTTGCTGATCTGCGTGGTGGTCATGCCTGCGGTATCCACGCCGTCGAAAAGGAAAGTTCCTCTGGTGGGCTGGTATACTTTGGTAAGCAGATTGAAGATGGTGGTCTTGCCTGCTCCGTTAGGTCCGATTATACCTGCGATCTCAGTACGTCCGATGGATAAAGTGAATTCATCTACGGCAGTGAGTCCGCCGAAGTCTATTCCCAGACCCTTTATTTCCAGGATCGGAGTCTTATCCTTATCTCTCTCGGGAAGGATGATGGTGTCTACAGTTGATTTGGACTCATCAAAGTTTTCATATACGTCATATACGGTGTTCTGAATGACGTCGTCCCTGTTGATCTTAGTACTCAACTTACTGCACCTCCTTCCGTCTGCGTTCCTTTTTTATTCTTTTTTACAGTCTTCTCCATTATGCTCTGTGTGAACATCTTGATCTTGGGACTGTAGGTGAAGATCATTACCAGGATGAGAACGATGGCATATGCCAGCATTCTGTAATCCGCGAACTGTCTCAGTGCCTCGGGAAGTATGGTGAGGATGGTTGCCGCGATGACAGATCCCCAGATATTACCCAGTCCTCCGAGTACCACGAATACCAGGATAAGTACCGAGGTATTGAAGTTGAACTTGATGGGAAGAAGTGTGGAGTAGTTCAGACCAAACAGTGCTCCTCCCATGCCCGCAAGCGCAGCGGATACGGTAAATGCCATCAGCTTGTATCTCATGACGTTGAGTCCGATGGACTCTGCAGCGATACGGTTGTCACGGCAGGCCATGATGGCCCTTCCCTGCTTGGAGTTCATTATGTTCTGAACCACGAAGAGGGTTATGATAACCAGTATGAAGCCTGCTGTGAAGGTGGATATCCTCTGTACTGCAGTGGCTCCCATGGGTCCGTTGAGAAGCATTCTTCCGCTCTCTTCAAGCCCGAGGTCCGGGTTGGTCCTTAAGTGGAAACCGTTGCTATCAACACCTGCATAAACTATGTTCATTATGTTCTTGATGATCTCGCCGAAAGCAAGGGTAACGATCGCCAGGTAATCGCCTCTGAGTCTCAATACGGGTATGCCGATCAAGAAGCCCAGGATACCTGCCAGGATAGCACCGCAAATAACTGCAGCCGCAAGCCTTACGCCATCGGGAAGGCCCGCTGACTCAAGCATACCGGAAACCACTATACCCATGAAGGCGCCGGCTGACATGAAGCCCGCGTGACCCAGGGACAGTTCTCCCGATATACCTACGACCAGGTTGAGGGATACAGCCATTATAATATATGCACAGATAGGGACCAGCTGTCCCTGAAGGGAGCTGGATACCGCGCCCATGCTGTTCAGTACCGTTACGACGACGAATGCGACTATAACGATGCCGTAGGATATCATTGAATTCTTTGTGTAAGGCGAAAGCTTGCCGTTCTTTATCTTCATCTTCATGCTTCTCACCTACACTTTCTCTGTTATCTTCTTTCCGAGAAGTCCGGTGGGCTTCACGAGAAGAACTATGATCAGAACGCCAAATACGATAGCATCCGAGAGTTCAGATGATATATACGCTCTTCCGAAGATCTCTATGACCCCGATCAGGATGCCGCCAAGCATGGCTCCGGGAATGGAACCGATACCGCCGAATACCGCAGCTGTGAATGCTTTGATACCGGGCATGGCGCCTGTGGTGGGCATGAGAGCAGGATATGAAGAGCAGAGCAAAACGCCCGCTATGGCTGCCAGAGCAGAACCGATAGCAAAGGTCATTGAAATTGTCGAGTTTACGTTGATCCCCATGAGCTGAGCAGCGCCGTTATCCTCAGACACGGCACGCATGGCCTTGCCGACCTTGGTACGGCCGGTGAAAAGGGTCATGCCGATCATTATTATGATGGCTGCAACCAGCGTGAACAGAGCCTCCCAGGTAACGGTGAGCTCACCTCCGAAGAGGGAAATGCTGGAACCGAAGCCGCTGAAGACCGAAGTGAATACCTTGGGAGCGCTTCCCCAGATGATAAGGGCTGCGTTCTGAAGGAAGTAGGACACACCGATAGCTGTGATGAGGACCGCAAGAGATCCTGTGCCCCTCAAGGGTCTGTAGGCCAGGCCTTCGATTAGTATTCCGAGGGTCGTACATACGATCATCGCCAGGATCACCGACACCCATGCAGGCAGGTTAAGATAGGAGGTAGCGCAAAACGATATGTACGCACCTACCATGATAACGTCGCCGTGGGCGAAGTTCAGCATTTTTGATATGCCGTATACCATTGTATAGCCGAGAGCGATGATAGCGTAGACGCTTCCAAGGCTCAGGCCGTTTATCAGATTCGTTAAGAATATCATATCTAATCCTCAAATTGGGGCGCCGCTAAAGCAGCGCCCCTCAGATAATTTTTTGTTTTAACGATTATCAGTCGTCTTTATTTGTCTACGTAGATTCCGCCTTCGATGACGCAGACTACAGGAGTCTTGTTGACTTCGCCCTTATCGTTCCAGGTCATTCCTGTACCGGTAAGTCCGTCATATGAGAAGCCGCCTGTGAACTGTCCGATCATAGCTTCGCAGATCTCTTCGTTAGTCTGATCAGGGGAGAGTCCTGCTGCCTTGAATGCATCATAGAGAGCGTAGATGGCGTCGTATCCGTCAGCTGCGAACTGGTTGGGTACTTCGTTATATGCTGCCTGATACTTCTCAACGAAGGAAGCAACGTTCTCATCTGTTGACCACGGGTTGAAAGGAGTCATGAGCATAACGCCCTCAGCAAGTGCTGTATCGAAGCCTTCCATATCAAGGATACCGTCCATACCGTCTACTCCGAAGAATACAGGTGCATAGTTCATATCCTTAGCCTGTTTCATGATAACTGATGCAGGTGTGTAATAAATAGGAAGGAATACTACTTCTGCTCCGGCAGACTTCATTGAAGTAAGCTGTGCGCTGTAGTCAGCATTGGTATCATCGGGATAAGTCTCTGTTGCCACGATCTCGCCACCCTTGGACTCGAGCTCTGCCTTGAATGAGTTGAAGATACCTGTTGAATAAGGATCAGAGTTGTTGTAGATAACGCCGACCTTCTGTCCGGCCATGTTCTCTGCGATGTAGTCAGCAGCCTTGATTCCCTGGTTAGGGTCTGTGAAGCATACCTGGAATACGTTATCCTTACCTGCGGTAACGTCAGCAGATGAAGCAGAAGGAGTAAGTTCGAATACTCTGTCTTCATAGGTGATAGCTGATGTAGCGATGCAGGATCCGGTGGTAACTGTTCCCATCATGATCTGGATGCCCCAGTCTTTAAGTTTGTTGTAAGCGTTTACAGCCTTTTCACCGTCAGCTTCGTCGTCTTCCATCTTGAATTCGATCTGAAGGTCAGGGTTAGCTTCGTTGATCTCAGCAACTGCGATCTCGGCACCCTGCTTAACAGCAACGCCGTAAATGGAAGCTCCGCCTGTAAGAGGACCGGATGAACCGATCTTGATAACTGCTGCGCCTTCTGCTGCTCCGCTGTCTCCGGAACCGCTGTCACTTGAGCCGCCGCAGGCTGCAAAGGTGAATACCATAGCCAATGCCAGTGCAATGACCATAAACTTTTTGAAATAACTGTTTTTCTTCATTTCTTTCTTTCCTCCTAAAGAATTGATCTGAAACCTTTCATCACTTGTCAGCCCACAGAAGCCAAAAGTAAAAGCCCGGGGCACATGCCACAGGCTTTGAAAGTTCTTAGTATTCGTAAACAGGTCTATCCATTCTGAACTCTTATCTTCGCCCGCAGCTCAATATTCATCATTTATTAGCAGTACATCGGCTGCAATAATAATGACGCTGATAATGATAGAGCTGAGAACTATTACAGAGTTCATTATGAATACCTCCCCATTTACAAGATGGGTCTATATTATCACCTCTTCTACACAATGTCAATGATTTTTTGTAATAAAATCACAATTTTTTGCTGAAATTTGTGATTGTTAAACAAAATTTATGGTTTTTTGCCCTCCTTAAGCCAGGATACCATATCCATCTCCGAAATAATGGGGATACCGAGCTCCTTTGCCTTTTTATTTTTACCTGAATTTGACGTCAGATCGTTATTTATAAGGTAGGAAGTCTTGGCTGAAACTGAGCCTGCCACCTTCCCTCCGTTTGCTTCGATCTCGGCTTTAAGTGCATCTCTGTTTGGATAAGTCTCAAGGCTTCCTGTTATTACGAAGGTCATGTCCTTAAGGAGTTCACCTGCCTCTTCATAAGCAGTATCCAGTTCTACTTCCGAAAGGAGATCCTCCACCATGGAGACATTTTTCTCATCTCTGAAGAAGTCAACGTATGCCTCAGCCATGACGGAACCTATACCTTCTATGGTCACCAGTTCATCCGCATCCAGATTCCTTATCTTCTCCCAGTCATTTCTGCAGTAGTTGCTGACCAGCCCCGCATTCGCTCTTCCAAAGTTGGGGATACCAAGGGAATAAAGAAATGCCTGAGGCGTCACCTTCCTTGCCTTCTCAACAGCGTCACAAAGGTTCTTAAATGAAAGCTCCCCGAAACCTTCCATTACGACTATCTCGTCGTGGTGCTCGTCTATCCTGAAGATATCGGCGTACTCCCTGATGAGTCCCCTGTCTATAAGTTTTTCCAGGGTGGATTCGGACAGCCCCTCTATGTTCATGGCGTCCCGGGATACGAAGTGTGAAAAGCCCTTTATCTGCTTGGCAGGGCATTCCGGGTTGGGACAATTGAGTGTCTCTACTCCGTTTTCACTCTTTATTATCGTATCTCCTCCGCATACAGGGCAGGTCTCAGGAATATGTACGTTACCTGATCCTGTGAGATTCTCCGCGATCTGAGGAATGATCATGTTTGCCTTGTACACCCTTATTCTGTCGCCGATACCGAGTTTCAGTTCCTTCATGACCGAAACGTTATGCACCGACGCCCTTGATACGGTGGTCCCCTCCAGTTCCACGGGATCGAAGATGGCTACCGGGTTGATGAGTCCCGTGCGGGACGCCGACCACTCGATCTCCTTAAGTTCAGTCTCCGCCGTCTCGTCCTGCCATTTGAATGCTATGGAATCCCTGGGGAACTTAGCTGTCACACCCAGAGATCTTCCATATTCAATGTCGTTAAACGATACGACAAGTCCGTCTGAAGGTACAGGATTCTCTTCGATATGTTCAGCAAACCATTTTATGGTCTCCTCCACAGTGCTTCCGGTGATCAGCTTATGTTCCACAACCTGGAAGCCCTGAGCTTTAAGCCAGTCGAACTGTTCTTTTCTGGTTACAAAATCTTTTCCCTCTGCGGAGACAAGAGCAAAAGCAAAAAACTTCACTCCCCTCTGCTTCGTGATCCTGGGGTCAAGCTGCCTTACTGAACCCGAGCAAAGATTCCTGGGATTCTTGTATTTGGAGCCCTCATCGGTAATTCCCGAATTGATCTTTTCGAAATCGTCATAGGTGATGACTGCCTCTCCCCTCAAGACCAGCTCACCTTTGAAATCTATATTAAGCGGTACGTTTGAAAATACTCTTGCGTTGTTGGTGATGACTTCTCCCACCTCGCCGTTTCCTCTGGTAACAGCCTTTGCCAGGCTTCCTCCGTCATATGTGAGTACCACGGTAAGGCCATCCAGTTTCCAGGACATGAGAGCCTCATGATCACCCACAAAGGACTTGAGAGTCCCAGGCTCCTTGGTCTTATCGAGGCTCAGCATCTTGGAAGGATGTGCTTCCTTGGGAAGCTCGGACAGCACCTCGTATCCCACGTTCTGTGTCGGGCTGTTTGAGAATACGGTCCCGGTCTCCTTCTCCAGCTCCTGAAGCCTGTCGTAGAGCCTGTCGTACTCGTAGTTAGGCATGATCTCCCTGGCTTCCTGATAGTATGCATAGGACGCCTCGTTAAGGGTCTCTATGAGCTGTTTCATTTCGTTGATCTTGTCATTCATTTGAATCACCTGTTATTGCCGCTATACTTTCTTAAGAGGTGCCATTCCAATGGCCAGTTTCTTTGTTCCGAAATCGTCGAACACTACGGTCACCGTGGTGTTTGTGGCGTCCACTACTATGCCGTGACCGAACTTGCCGTGAGTCACGTTGTCCCCTATTTCAAAGGCTTCGGAGCTCACCGTCTTCTTCACCTGCTGCTTAGCGAATCTCAGGGGATCGTAGTATGACGGCTGTTCCTGTCCATGACCTCCGAATGGCGATACAGGGGCTTTCGCAAAGCCGTCCAGAGTGCCGAGACCGAGTCCCAGCCTGTCGCCTGATTTCTTATTTATATATGAGTTTCCAATAGCATCCAGCAGTTTGGGATCTATCTCCGATATGAACATTGATTCCCTGGCGAAGTCACCGTGCCCGTAGGTCACCCTGTACTGGGCCGATGTGAGGATCAGTTTCTCCCTGGCTCTGGTCATTCCAACATAGCAGAGTCTCCTCTCCTCTTCGATCCCGGCTTCCGTATCCATGGATCTGAAGCTTGGAAACAGTCCGTCCTCCATACCGGGCATGAATACCACGGGGAATTCCAGTCCCTTGGCGCTGTGAAGAGTCATAAGGGTAACCTTTCCCTGCGTCTCATCATAGTTATCGGTATCGCTCTGGGTGGATACCCTTTCAAGGAACTCATCCAGTGTGGCTTCCTCACCGACATCTTCCTTTTCCTTCTCATAATCGTATATAAACGATTTGAAATCCAGGAGGTTTTCGATCCTGCTCTCCGCTTCCTGAGTGTTCTGGGCTTCGAGAGCTCCCAGGTATCCGGTCTTTACCAAAAGGTTATCATATATGTCTGAAACTCTCAGGTTATCTCTTTCTTCTATGCATTCCCGGATAACGTCCAGCATCGACTTCAGTGATTCTCTCGCCTTCCTGGTGAAACTGTCAAGGGTATCATCCTCCAGAAGACATTCAAACATGCTCATGCCTCTTACCTGTGCCAGCGCCCTGTACTTGGCAAGGGTCGTGGGTCCTATACCCCTCTTGGGCTCATTTATGATCCTTTCAAGAGCGATATCGTCCCTGGGATTTACCACAAGCCGCATGTAGCTTATCATGTCCTTGGTCTCTTTTCTCTCATAGAAACTGAAACCTGAAAGGATCTGATAAGGGATCCTGGCCCTCTTCAGAGCGTCCTCAAAAAGTCTGGACTGGGCATTCGTCCTGTAGAGCACCGCAAAATCATCAAAGCTTCTTCCAAGCTGCCCCAGGAATCTGATCTCCTGAGCGACATATGCCGCTTCATCCTTATCGGAGTCCAGCCTGTTATATATGACCAGGTCCCCCTCTTCCTTATCAGTCCAGAGTTTCTTTGATTTCCTGTCGTGATTGTTCTTTATAACGGAGTTAGCGCAGGCAAGGATGTTCTTGAAGGATCTGTAGTTCTGTTCAAGCTTTACGACCTTGGCGCCCTTGAAATCCTTTTCGAAATCCAGGATATTACGGATATCGGCGCCTCTCCACTGATAGATGCACTGATCGTCATCGCCGACAACGCAGAGATTTCTGTGCTGCATGGCGAGGAGGTGTATCAGCTCGTACTGGATGCGGTTTGTGTCCTGATACTCATCCACCATGATGTAACGGAACCTTCTCCTGTAATCATCCAGTATATCAGGATTGTCCCTTAAAAGATGATATGCCTTAAGGAGCAGATCATCGAAATCCATGGCATTGTTTTTCTTAAGAGCAGCCTCATAATCCTTATATACCTTGTAGTAGACTCTGGAGGTGGGAGTATCCATCTCCATCTCCTTAAACTTTTCAGGATCCCAGTCGCGTTCCTTGCACTTGCTGATGATAGAAGAAAGAAGCGGATAGGGATAGTCCTTGGAGTCGATGTTTCTTTCCTTATATATATTCTTAAGGACAGCTTTCTGATCCACGGTATCGTATACAACGAAACTCTTAGTGTAGCCCACCTTCTCCGGGTACTCCCTGAGCATACGAAGACTCATGGCATGGAAGGTCATGATCCACATGCCGGGACACACTCCAACCAGCTTCTCCACCCTGTCTCTCATCTCCGACGCAGCCTTATTTGTAAAGGTAACTGCCAGGATGTTATATGGTCTCACGCCTTCTTCAATAAGATAAGCGATCCTGTGAGTCATGGTCTGGGTCTTGCCGGAGCCGGCTCCCGCTAATATAAGAAGCGGTCCTTCAGTATACTGGACTGCTTCTCTTTGTTCTTTATTTAAGTGATCTAAATTCATGCTTTGATTATATCATATGAGAAGGCAAATAAAAAGCACCGGATAAACCGGTGCTGATTATTTATTATACTAATTCAAGGAATACTGCCT
>JAZQAY010000105.1:0-31880 GCA_045545455.1 Anaerovoracaceae bacterium
AGCATTCCATTCGAGCCATTGGAGACACTTGATATGGTAATGGCTGTAAGAGGCGGCGAACCGTGCACCAGATCCGTTCAGACTTTTGTCGATATGGCTCTTGAATGGATGAAAAATAAAAAATAGTTTATAACCGGAGAAAAAGCGAAAAGCCCTGAAACGCAAGGGAATCAAGGCTCTCATTGGCGGAGACGGTGGGATTCCCGCTGCGTCGCCCACTGACGCGGGCTAGCGCTCCAGGCCTCTCGCCGGCCTCATTCAGGCCGGCTTCGACCATCGGCTACTCGAACGTTCACTGGACGTTCTCGCTTACGCCGATGCCCCCTTGGTGTTCGAATCCCGTACGATCAGATCAGCAATATTAAAAGGATCCCGTGAAGGGATCCTTTTAATATTGGCGGAGACGGTGGGATTCGAAGTATTAAAGAAAAACTCAAAACACTATTGAAATAAGGAGGTTTGACACGCCGTCCGTGTTTTGTACCAGGGCTGTACCCAGAGCTAATATATAAGCAATTCTATTTTTTATAGATTGAACATACTCATCTTATAATATAAAATTTGAGATGAGGAGGGATAAATCATGGATGCGCTTTATACGGGAAAGGTAATTACAGAACATAGAAAAGAACTGGGACTCACACAGAAAGAACTAGCTGATAAACTTGGTGTCACAGACAAAGCAGTCAGCAGATGGGAAAACGGAATGAATTTCCCTGATATTGCTTTGATGGATAGTTTAGCTCAGACACTGACATTTCTGTGGTTGAACTTTTGGGTGTTGAGAATGACTCCGGGGAGGAAATTATCTCAGGCATTGCCAGAATCTCAGAACAGGAGAAAAAGGAAGCAATCGATATAATCATAAAAAGAGGATGGGGGAATGCCATACTTGGATTTGTTATAGGAACAGCAACATGGTAATGAGCGTGCTTCACGATCTGAATCTTCAGGGTAAGACCGTGATCGTCGTCACTCACGATGAGGAGATTGTGAGCAGGGCTGATAACAGGGTATTTTTATGATATATTTTTTGGATGATTAAGCGAGCCGGGTGAAGTGCCCGGCTCATTTATTATTGTTTCCTTTGCTCATAGAAGGCATTTACAGACAATTCCAGGGCAAGGCGTTTTTCTCCAATGTCGAAGTCATCTCCGAGCATTTCTTTTAATCTCTCAAGCCTTAAATACAGTGTTTGTCTGGAAATAAAGAGAGCGGATGCCGTAAGGCTCTTGTTACAATTATTTTGATAGTAGGTTCTGAGGGTCAGCAGAAGATCCCTGTTTTCGTATTGCGTAAGTTCACCTAATGATTCATACATCAAAGTCCTGAGAGCCCCGTTTTTATCAAGATTGATCAGGAGCCTTTTGAAGTAAAGCAGATCATATATGGCGATTCCCTCGGACATGATGGTCTGATCCTGAAGCATCTCCGTTGAAGTGCGAAAACTTACGGAGATGGCTGGTAATGATGTGACGACCTTTCCGAAGGCATAATAACTGTTTTCTAAATCTATTATAGAGTCATTTTGTTGTTTTAGACTGATAGTTGAATCTCTGAGCGCCTCTACAAAGGTTCTGGCGTTCCCTTTGTGATATGAAAAGAACACAAAGTTAAGATAAGAATCTTCATATGAAGTCAGAACCGAAAACCCTCGGGATTCATAGAAGTTTTTTATGGATAGACATACTGAGAGCGGGAGGGAAACATCTGAAAGGAACTTCTGATCATTTACTCCAGGATCCAGACTGCGCCATTTCGGCAATATTCTAAGAAGCACACAATAAGTACAGGGTAAACTGATCCCTGTGCTTTTTATTTTATCTTCTATTTCTTTTTCGGTAATGACACCGTTCAGCCAATCATTTATCCAGACATTTATTGTGAATGATGACTCTGCGTGTTTCGCTGCTTCGAGGTTAAGCAGTTTAGTATCTACAACTCTTATGAAATCTGTAAGATCCAAAGGCTCCGTGATCTCAATCAGTGGGAAATCATGTTCATCAGCCAGATCGATCAAGGCAGGTTCAATAGCATGATAATGAAGAGATGTATCTATAGCCAGACCGACAGCACCACTTTCGATAATTTCACGCAGTTTTTCAAGATTGAATATGTAGTTGTGATTGTCAGCAAAGGGGAAACCTGAAGAAACGAAGAAGACACCATCATGGGATGCATTCATATGATTAAGGTCAACAGAGCTGACCCAGGATACAGGCTTTTGCAATCCGGATTGTCCGGCATGGCATATGTAAATGTCCGCTGGCAAGTATTTATTCAAGATATCCTGCACTGAGAGAAAAGAGTAATCCATAAGAGCCACCGACTAAAGTAATACAAAAGAAACACATAAATTCTACACATATATTTGAACATAGAATAACACACTTTTGTATATTAATCAAATAAAAATCCTTACATTGTGTAAATTGTGGAATCAATAATGTTGATGTTATAATTATGTTGAAAATATGTAGAAAATGTGTAATTACTTTGAGGTTTATTTGAATCGGCAATAAAAAAGAAAATAGAAAGTGGTGAAATAATGATCAAGTATATAGTTAAACGAATACTATTTCTTATACCGACACTTTTGGCAATCATTTTCATCGTATTCGGCATTTTGAATATTACACCTGGTGATCCGGGACGTATGATACTTGGTGTTCAGGCAACGCAGGAAGCCGTAGACCAGTTGAACGATGAACTCGGTGTCAATGACCCGTTTCTGGTACGGTACGGCAGATACGTATCGGATATGTTTCAGGGAGACATGGGGACATCTTATCGTACTGGACGCTCAGCTTTTAGTGAAGTAATGAAACGATTCCCTCTTACTTTTAAACTGGCAACCTTTGCGATTGCACTATCAGTTATTTTAGGTATACCGCTGGGGATAATAGCAGCAGTTAAACAATATAGTCCGCTGGACATAGCAGGAACGTCTACAGCTATGTTCATGGCATCAATGCCTTCATTCTGGTTTGGCTTGCTGTTACTATTGCTGTTTTCTTTAAAACTGGGCTGGCTGCCATCTAATGGTGTGGATTCATGGAAGGGATATATTCTGCCTGTTTTGACTTTGGCATTCATGGAGACCGCTGTTGTTATGAGAATGACAAGAACGACTATGCTTGAGACTATCAGGAAAGACTATATCAATACAGCCAGATCCAAAGGAACAGCGGAAAGAAAGGTTATATTCCGGCATGCACTTAAAAATGCACTTCTGCCCGTAATTGCAGTCGTGGGAAGTGAATTCGGTGTAATGCTTGGAGGTGCAGTAACTACGGAAGCCATTTTCTCCCTGGATGGAGTTGGTACATTGATACTGATGTCAGTAAGGGCGAAGGATATTCCACAGGTAACAGCCTGCGCCGTAATACTCTCCATGGTATATATGTTGGTAATGTTAATAGTTGATATACTGTATGCCTTTGTAGATCCAAGAGTCAAAGCACGTTATCAGAGAGGGTGATTGGTGAAGAATATGGAAAAGAATATAAATGAGACAATTGCCATTAAGCGCAAAAGTCAGTTTGGAGATATCTGGCACAGATTTAAAAAGAATAAGATCGCTATGATAGGTCTTATCATTTTCATGATCCTGTTCCTTACCGCTGTTTTTGCATCATTCATAACACCTTACGAAAATGCTCTTACACAGAATACAGAGATCAGGAATCAAGGTCCGTCAGCGGAACACTGGTTCGGAGTGGATAACTATGGGAGGGATATTTTTGCAAGAATAGTGCATGGAGCCAGAAACTCACTTCTTATGGGTATCGCTGCTGTAGTAATAGGCATATCACTAGGGGGGATATTCGGAGCAATAGCTGGGTATAAAAGCGGATTTACAGATTCGGTGATCATGAGAATCATGGATACGATAGGGTGTATACCTTCAGCGATGCTGGGAATAGCGATCATCGCAGCTCTTGGGATGGGTATGGTAAATGTGCTGATCGCCCTGATGATCTCTATGATACCTCAATATACCAGAGTTGTCAGATCTGCAGTGCTTACGGTAGTAGAACAGGATTATATCGAAGCCGCCAGAGCCTGTGGCTCATCAGACTTCGCGATCATATTCAAGCATGTGCTGCGTAATGCCATAGGACCTATAATAGTCCAGGCAACCATGTCGGTAGGCAGCATGATCATATGGGCGGCAGGTATGAGTTTCTTAGGAATGGGCATACAGCCGCCGGCACCTGAGTGGGGAGCGATGCTTTCTGAAGGTAAGGAATATATGCTTTATGCTCCTCATCTTGTAATGTTTCCTGGAATAGCCATAGTCTTGACTGCGCTGTCAATAAATCTGATGGGAGATGGCCTGAGAGATGCTTTGGACCCGAGTTTGAAGGATTAAGGAGAGAAACAAATGGGAACAGAATTGATCAATATAAAGGATCTTCATGTGAATTATGTCACGGATGATGCACTAGTCAAAGCAGTAAACGGGATAAATCTTGAAGTTGGCTATGGTGAGACTTTAGGACTTGTTGGAGAGACCGGAGCCGGAAAGACAACAACTGCAAGAGCTATTATGGGGATACTTCCTCAAAGGACCGGCAAGATCCCGCAGGGTGAGATCATTTTTAAAGGAGAAGATCTGGTGGGAATGAGCAATGAAGACATGAGGAATATCCGAGGGGCTCATATCTCAATGATCTTTCAGGATCCAATGACATCCCTGAATCCTACGATAACTGTCGGTGATCAGATCAAAGAGTCACTGGAAAATCATAAAGATAAAGATGAAACCAGTCAGGATCTTGATAAAAAGGTTGATGAAATACTGGAGCTGGTTGGGATACCTGCCAGAAGAAAAATAGAGTATCCTCATCAGTTTTCGGGAGGTATGAAGCAAAGAGTAGTTATAGCTATAGCTCTGGCATGCAGACCTGAACTTCTGATAGCGGATGAACCCACGACTGCATTGGATGTAACGATACAAGCGCAGGTACTGGCTATGATGAATGATCTTAAGGAGAAATTCAATACTTCCACGATCCTCATAACTCATGACCTGGGTGTAGTAGCAGAGACTTGCGATAATGTTGCGATCATGTATGCCGGTAAAATCGTTGAAAAGGGTAAGATAGAAGACATATTCGACAGTACCAAGAAGCATCACCCCTATACAATAGGTCTATTTGGATCGATCCCGAACATACATAAAAAAACAGCCAGATTAACGCCTATAGAGGG
This sequence comes from Anaerovoracaceae bacterium, assembly GCA_045545455.1. Taxonomy (GTDB): domain Bacteria; phylum Bacillota; class Clostridia; order Peptostreptococcales; family Anaerovoracaceae; genus RUG754. The sequence goes on from JAZQAY010000105.1 coordinate 5,218, forward strand.
ACTTATGCCTGACCCGGCAGATCTTCCATCAGGCTGCAGTTTTCACGAAAGATGCAGCAATTGCATGGGGATCTGTGAAGTTGAAGAGCCATCCGAATATCTAGAAGGTGAGCATTGCATCGCCTGTCACTTATTTGGAAAGGAGTGATCATAGTGGAACCGCTTATTCAAGTGAAAGAATTAAAAAAATATTTCAAAGTGCCCGGGGGGTTTTTACATGCAGTCGATGGAGTTAATCTGGATATCTACGCAGGTAAGACGCTGGGGATCGTAGGTGAATCAGGATGCGGCAAGTCCACACTTGGAAGATTGGTTCTCAGACTTCTTGAACCGACGGCAGGTGAAGTCTTGATAAATGGAGAAGACATATTAAAGTATAACAAGTCTAAAATGCATGAGATGCGTAAATCAATGCAGATAATTTTTCAGGACCCGTTCTCAAGTCTGAACCCTCGTATGTCAGTGTTCGACCTTATTGCTGAGCCGCTGATCAGAAATAAAGCATGCGCAAATAAGAAAGAGATGATATCGCGTATACGGATCCTCATGGATAAGGTTGGCCTTGCAGAAAGATTCATCAACAGCTATCCGCATGAAATGGATGGAGGAAGAAGGCAGCGTGTGGGTATCGCAAGAGCCTTGGCGCTGGATCCGAAGTTCATTGTCTGCGATGAGCCCGTATCTGCGTTAGATGTTTCGATCCAGGCTCAGATACTTAATCTTCTGATGGACCTTCAGGATGAAATGGGTATAGCATATATGTTCATAACACATGATTTATCTGTAGTCAGACATATTTCTGACGAGATCGCTGTTATGTATCTGGGCCAATGTGTGGAGAAAGCCCCAGCGGATGAGCTTTTTGACAATCCGCTTCATCCATATACAAAAGTACTTTTGGATGCCATCCCGATCCCCGCATTGGGTGCCAAAAAAGAGAGGAGGATAATACGGGGAGAAGTATCTGATCCGGTAAATCCGGTTCCCGGTTGCAGATTTGCTTCCAGATGCGATTTCTGCAATGAGAAATGTCTCAATAAGGATCCGGAAACTATTGACAAAGGCAATGGGCATTATGTTGCATGCGCTTTATATAATGATTTATAATAATTGAAAGGAGAAAAGGAAATGAAGAAATTCGCAGTATTGATATTATGCTTCGTGATGGTCCTGTCGTTTGCAGCCTGCGGCGGCGGTGGATCAGAAGGAAACGGAAATGCTGACCGTGAACTGATAGCCGCCTTCGATCAGGCGCCAACAGTTCTGGATATGCACGGAACAAGCGCTCTGGCAGATTTTTATGGTTTGTATCAGGTCTATGATACACTAGTAAAAAAAGATGCAAACCATGAAACTGTAGGATCACTGGCTGACAGTTGGGAGATATCTGAAGACGGCCTGACCTATACTTTCAAATTAAAAGAAGGTATTAAATTCACTAACGGTGCAGAATTCACAGCCGATGATGTTGTAGCCTCACTGACCAGGGCACAGGAGTCATCATTTAGTGCGTCGACTTTCAGGATCATGAAGGGAGTATCCAAGATAGATGATTATACTGTAGCCATCGAACTGAATGAGCCTAGAGTATCTTTCATAGAGGTGCTTTCAAGTGCAACTGCAAGTATAGGCTGCAAAGCTGTTATTGAAGAATATGGTGACAATTACGGAAGAGATGTTGATTCAGTAGTAGGAACCGGGCCGTATAAGGTTACTGAGTGGGAACCGGGTCAGCTGCTGGTTCTTGAGGCAAATGATGAATATTTCCAGGGCGCACCTGCTATAAAGAAAGCCAGGATAAAGACCATCGGTGATCCTGATTCGGCAGTTATAGCATTGCGTTCAGGGGACCTTGACCTTTATTTCTCTGCAGTTCCTGCAGTTGCTCTTGATACGATCAAGAATGAAGAAGGTCTGGCACTTACACAGTATCCGTCAGCAAGACTTATGTACTTAAGCGTAAATAATGAAAGCGAAGTTTTCAAAGATAAGCTTATGAGGCAGGCACTTGCTTATGCAGTAGACAGAGAAAAAGCTGTACTTGTGGGAGCAGATGGTGCAGGGGAGATAGTAAATACACTTGCTGGTAATGATTTCACTTCCGCTCCTCAGGGATTCGATTGGTATGAACATAACCCGGATAAAGCTAGTGAACTGGTTAAAGAAGCCGGGATGGAAGGAGCAACAGTTGTCATTAAGACATTCGCAAGCGGAACTCACCCTAAGATCGCTACAGCGATACAGGATGATCTTGCAGCCATAGGATTAAATGCTTCTGTACAGCAACTGGAAGTAAATGCGATGATAGAAGACCTTGAAGCTGGAAACTTTGACGTTGCAGTCACAAGCTGGACCAGTGTGGTCAAGGATACCGGAGATCTCTTCGACTACATTCTCCACTCTGCAAATTATGGAATCACCAATGATGCCAGATACGTAAATGAGGAAGTAGACGAACTGCTGAATGCTGCTGCTTCAAATCAGGACAATACAGAAAGAACAGAGATGTACACAAAGGTATCAGAATTTGTAAAAGAAGATTGCCCTTATATTCCTCTTTTATACAGTTCAGCAAACAGAGCTTATAGCGCAGACCTTGTAGTTGAAGAAGGCAATGTTGAATATGGCAGAATATACGATTTCAGTTGGAAATAAGCACTAAGAAAAAGGGGGGAGGCATGGGCTTCTCCCCTTTTTCTTTTTTGGGGCTTTCAGCCACAGTTCGAATCCCTGTTTTACAGGTGGTACAGATTTCGAAAAGAGGTATGAACTATGTATGATTTGATTCTTAAAAACTGCAAGATCATTGATGGCAGCGGCGATAAAGCATATATGGGCGATATAGCTATCCTGAATGGATCAATCGCAGAAATAGGGAACATAAATGGTGATTCAAAGGAAATAGCGGATTGTGAGGGCTTTATCGCAGCCCCGGGCTTCATTGATATACACAGTCATTCTGATATAACAGTAAAGGACCATCCTTTCTGCGAGAGCAGGATACTGCAGGGTGTCACGACAGAATTATGCGGGAACTGCGGAATATCAACCTTTCCTGTAAGTTCAGACCCGATAAAACGCCAACAGCTTATTGAATACGTTGAGGATCTTGATTACGATTGGACAGATACAAAGGAGTTTCTGGATCGGGTAGAGGAACTGAGACCGAGTGTCAACTTCAGCACCATGGTGGGCCATGGGTCCATAAGGATCGCGGCGATGGGCTTCGATGACAGGGTACCTGATAAAGAAGAAATGTCTTTAATGAAAGATATCCTTAGAAAAGCATTAGAACAGGGTGCATTCGGAATGACCAGCGGATTGATCTATCCTCCAGGTATATATTCCCAAAAGGAAGAACTTGAAGAACTGGCTGAAGTTTTACCCGAATATGGAGCTTTTTATGCAACTCACATGAGAGATGAGGGGGATGGACTCATAGATTCTGTAAAAGAAACTATTGAACTTGCGATCAACTCAGGCGCTTCTGTTGAGATCTCACATTTCAAGGCACTTGGGTCCAGGAACTGGCACTCTAAAGTTATGGAGGCTGTTAAGCTAATAGAAGAGGCAAGAGCCAATGGTATCGACATCACATGTGATCAGTATCCATATACTGCAACAGCTACGACTCTTGACTCGAATATTCCTCCATGGGCTTTTGAAGGTGGAGTTTCAGCGGTCATTTCAAGACTCAATGATCCTGAAACCAGAGCGAAAATAAAGGAAGAATTAAACGTCACTCATAAAGACAGATGGGATAAGATACATATTTCATATGTAAATACAAAAGAGAATCAGAAGTTTGTAGGTAAAAGTTTAGCCATGATATCTGATGAAGATGGGCGTGATCCTGCAGACGTGCTTTTTGATCTTATAGTTGAAGAACGATCCAGAGTAGGACAGATTGAATTCGCAATTTGCGAAGAAGATGTAAAATATATCATGAGAAAGCCATATGTGATTGTAGGCTCTGATGGAACAGCACACGGTCTTGATTATGAAGCTCAGCCTCATCCGAGAGAGTTCGGGACATTTCCCAGAGTATTATCTGAATATGCTATTGGCCAGGGACTGTTTCCTCTTGAAGAGGGTATAAGAAAAATGACATCTATGCCCGCTGAACGCATCGGCCTGAAAAAACGCGGGATGCTGAAAAAGGGGTACCATGCGGATATAGTAGTATTCGATCCGGGCACTTTAAAGGACACACCAACATATGAAAAGCCTATAGCAGCTTGCCAAGGGATAAAGCTGGTTTATGTAAATGGTATTTTAACAGCTAAAGATGGCATGCACACCGGAGCAAGAGCCGGCGAAATACTCAGGAGGGGTCAGATCTGAGAGTTTATTCCATATTTTAAAACTTTGGTTCATATAAATGATCAGCACTGGGAAAACAAAAAGGAGAAAAAGATGAGTTTTGGAGTAAATAAACTGAATATACTTTATGAGACACCTATTGAATATATGCCTTCAGTAAGCAGGGAACTTGGAATAGAATTCTATCTGAAGAGAGATGATCTGACTCCCCTGGGCGCAGGAGGAAACAAACTGAGAAAACTGGAATATCTGGTGCAGGATGCCATGGATAAGGGCGCTACAATGTTGATCACAGTTGGCGGCGGCCAGACAAATCACGGAAGGCAGACTGCTGCCATGGCAGCAAGATATGGTATGAAATGTGCAATAATCGCTGTGGATGAATATCCGGGAGAGCTGAGCGCAAACATGCTTTTGGACAGACTCTTCGGCTGCGAACTATATATTGCTAAGCCTGATGGACGTAAGGGCACAGAACAGCTGGACGAACTGGTTAAAAAGGTGACTGCAGAACATGAAGCCATGGGCGAGAAGGTATACTTTATACCAATGGGAGGATCCAACGTGCTTGGAGCCCTTGGATACTACGACTGTGCATTGGAATTGGATCGCCAGGCAAAGTATATGGGACTTGAAGATGCCAGAGTTATTGATACTGTGGGATCCATGGGTACATATGCAGGCCTGTACTGCGGTCTTAAAGACTTAAGATCCACTCTTAGGCTGACAGGTATAGCCATAATGCCCTTCAGTGAAAAGAGCATTGCAAGGCTGATAGATTATCTGAAAGAAGTTAAAGATACATATAGTATCGATATAGAGATCGACCCGAGGGATGTGGATCTTGAGACAGATTACGTAAGAGGTGGTTATAACATGGAATCACCTGAAGTGAGAGCAGCTATCGAGCTTATGGCATCAAAGGAGGGAATCCTTCTGGATCCATGTTATACTGGGAAGGCCTTCGCTGGCATCATAGATATGGTAAATGCCGGAAATATCAAAAAAGGCGAAAAGGTGATATTCATCCATACTGGAGGAATGCCTGGACTATATACCCCTCATCACAGGGTGGAGTTCGAAAAGAAATTGATGAGCGGAGTCCACGTATTTTAATAATTTATAACAAAATAAATGCAGTTACAGATATAAATCTGTTAACTGCATTTTTTGTAGTAAAAAGTGGATGGTATTCTTAATCAGAAATAGGAAGTGTGAAATAGAAGCAGACGTTGCCATCATTATCACTCACACCATAGTCACTTTGATGCAGTTCCAGTATCCTGGAACAAATAGCAAGACCAATCCCGGAGCTTTGAGAAGTCTGACTGTCTGTCTTGTGATCACCCTTGCTGAATTGCTCCCATATACGGCCGGGATCTTTAATATTGAGAGAGCCTTTATTGACAATACTTATCCTGATGGCGTTCCCATCGATCTGCTTCAGTGAGATGCGTATCGGGCTGTCAGGCTCCGAATACTTATAAGCATTGCTGAGAAAGTTGACAATGACCTGTGATATTCTTTCGGGATCTGCAAGGACGTTATATGTGTTTTCGTAATCCTTTATTATAGTCTTCGGGGTCGTAGATGAATAGTCATATGTGGAAGCAATGTCATCAATAAGGTCATTGATACAGAATTTTTTAGGGTCAAAGGTATAGTAACCGCTTTCCAGCTGAGAAAGTGTGATGACTTCGTTGACCATGTTTGAAAGACGGCGGCTCTGCTCAACGATCACATCGGAATAATAGGAAGGATCCTTTTCGTTCAGTCCATCGCTCAAGATAGATCCTGCAGAAGAAATGATATTCAGGGGTGTTTTGAACTCGTGCGCCATTTCTGTCAGCAGATCCTTGAAGCGTTTCTCGTTTTTGGCATGAAGTTCCACCTGATCGGTGAGTTTATCGTTCATATCCTGTATGTCAGATAGCGCTTTATCCATATTCAAAGCGATATTATTCAGGCTTTTTTCAAGGTCACCAAGTTCATCATTCGTCTTCAGTTCTGTACTTGTGGAGAAATCCTGAGATGCGATCTTTTGGGCCTTTTTATCAAGATAAACCAAAGGTCTGGTAATATGCTTTGAAAGATAGTAACTGACAAACAGCATCATGATAAGGGAAAGCACATATAATACCAGATTGCTGTACTTAAGCTGATAATAACTGACAGGTGAATTATCAATATACTTAGCAGTAAAGAAATAGTAGCTTTCAGTGCCTAAATCCAGCTGATCTGAAACAACTTCATATTTAGCAGGTATCAGTTCATTTTTTTTATGATTTAAATAAGTGTCATGACTTGAAGAGCCTGACAGAAATTCCCAGGCCAATAGTTCAAACAACTCTGTAGAATCAGTATGCAACTGAGAAGAAAGTGATATGTTTGAGACTGAGACAGGATATCCTGAAATATGTTCACTGAAACTGACCGCTGAAGACTCATTCTTTTGCCACTGGATAACGTTTGAAAGGCTTTTTAATGATTTTCCGTCAAAGGAAAAGACGAGCGGAAGATACAGATCGGAATTCCATAATCTTACAGAATAGGATGAAAAGTATTTATCACTTTTAAGACTGCTGAATGAATCAGTGGGATATTCGTCCGGATCTATAATTACACGAACGATTCTGTCATCGTCAGTTCGAATGGATATAGTTGAAAGAAGCTGTTCGTAATGGAAAGCCTTCAAGTTATTATCCTCATCAAGTATGATAAAAGGACATTCAATTTCTTTGAAGATGCTGCGTGACAGTTCATCCGATGAATAAGAGCCTAATAGTGCATTTGTATAGTCTTGCTCTGCTGTTTTCAGTGTTTTTTCGGCAGAGCGGATACTGTTATGCTGATATAAGGATGAAAGAATATTTGTCTGGAATAAAAATTCAAAGAGAAAGCAGCCTGTCATCAAAATGATGGTAAGCAGAAACGTTTTAAGGAATATGCTGTTTAAGTGAAGTTTATTGACGAATCTGTGCTCTTTCATGATCAGTAATCAAATCTATATCCCCTGGAGAAAACGGTGGAAATGGCTTTACCTTCAGTACCGAGTTTTTTTCTCAGATTCTTTATGTGAGTATCCACAATACGAGGATCCTTCTCATCAGAATCTGTCCATACACATGATATTATGTCCTCTCTTGAAAATACTTTTTTGGGATTTTTCATGAGTAGTTTCAGAATGAGAAATTCACGAAGGGTAAGACTGATCTCGCGGTCTCCACAGTGCACTTCTGCAGCTTCCAGATCAATAGTTATTCCGGCCAGTTTAATAATGGACGAATTAGGTACAAGCCTCTCGAACATCCTGTTTACCTTCGCCACTATCAGTTTCGGATTGGCATCTTTAACGATATAGTCATCACCACCTGCGTCATAGGCTTCCATTGCACTTAGGTTTTGCTGGAGAGCGGTCAGGAAAACAATGGGGACATCCGATATTGCTCTGAACTTCTTGCAAACCTGGATACCATCCTCATCTGGCATAAGGATGTCCAAAAGGATCAGATCGATCTTGTGCTCCTGAAATACTTTCATAGCCTCTGAACCAGAAGCTGCTTCGTACACAACATATCCGTTGGCCTTGAAATAAACACCAATAAATTCTCTCAATGTGGATTCATCATCTACTATAAGAATTGTCCTCATCTTTTGGATCTCCTTATGAACAAACGGTATCTTTTATAAGTATAATATACAACATTTTAGCAGTGTTAGTCTACTAAAAAAACAATAGAACGATATAAAAACCACACAAAAAATACATATCTTTATAATTTGAATGGAAATGAAACTGCATTCCTTCGTTGGCGGAGACGGTGGGATTAGCCGTAGGCTTAAACCATTCAGGCTGTGCCATCGGCTTGCCTTCATGGTAAGCCTTGGCATCCGGCTATCCGCCGCTCTGACTGCACTAATGCTTGCCAATCGCAGGGATAGGTCAGGACGAAGTAATAAAGTAAAACTCAAAACACTATTGAAATAAGGAGGTCTGACACGCCGTCCGTGTTTTGTACCAGGGGTGTACCCAGAATTGTTTATCTAGTGGGAACTAAGATATTCTTCGACTATCTTTTTCTCTCGTTTTGTAAGGCTGGCAATTATATCATCCATTTTCTCTGTATCAAGATATATTAGAATTACCAATAATAATTAATAATATGCGCAAAGATATGGGAGTTAATGCACCTTTGATTAATCATTAATCATCTTGTGATTCTAAGAGATTGTATGTTGATAACTAATAATTGAAGTCAGGATCAATAAGATCCTGGCTTTTTTTATTTTTTTGCAAAAAAATCAAATTCGCAGGAACAATTTCCCAATATTTGTGTCGTTGGTTAGTAGACAGGCATTTTTAAATTACGCTATGACGACAATGACAGTGATGACGCAGATATCTTCTGTGTAAACAAAGAGCGTCATCGCCGTCATCTGCGTCATAATAATCAATTGTTACAGAAAGGAGGTGAAATGCTATGAGTAACAATTTAGAGATCATAAGAGCTGAAGACCTGTTCTTCAATCCTACACCGCCGGATGGAAGGGATAGCATAGTAGAGGACATGATCCCCCAAGGACTGACATTACTGTCGGGAGATCCCAAGTCATGTAAGAGTTGGATGATGCTGGATCTTTGCTTCGCTGTCACTTCAGGTGATTTCTTTCTCGGGAAACCTACCAAACAATGCAGTGTTGCATACTTTGCCCTGGAAGATTCTCCGAAGAGACTTCAGGATAGAATGTTCCTTCTGAAAAAAGAACCGGCACAGGGTCTGTATTTCGTGACCAAATGCCGGGGATTGAATGAAGGACTCCTGGAAGACTTTGATGAGATCCTTGAAACTGATCCCGGTGTGATGCTCATCATAATAGACACCCTGCAAAGGATCAGAGGAATCGATGCGGCTCCAGCCAATGCCAGCCAGTACAGCAAAGATGACGATGTGTTGTCAAAACTGAAAGCGTATGCAGATGACCACAACATTGCTATTCTGGTCGTCCATCACAACCGTAAACTGAAGGATAAAGATAATCCACTCAATGAAGTTCTCGGATCTACTGCGATGAGCGGAGTACCGGACATGATACTCAAACTGAACAAAGACAGGACTCGCATTGACGGCGAGCTCCTTTCAGTTGGAAGAGACAGCCCTCAGTGGAAGATGATCCTGAGATTTGAAAACTACCAGTGGCATGTAATGGACACCATTTCGGAAGAGCAGCTTGCAAAGGAAAGCATTCCTGAAATCCTTTATACGATAGCAACGTTCATAAAAGGCATGGGAGTGTGGGAAGGAACTATGACTCAACTCTTGGAAGCGGTAGGGGAGAAGAATATGTCTTCCAGTGCGCTGAGTTCATATATCAACAAGTATTACTATACTGTTTTCTTCCCGGAGGGAATAAGAAAGGAATACCGCAAGACTGCAGCAGAAAGAATACACATATTTAAGTATGTAGAAGAAGTAGAAGAATGAAAGGAGGGGTTATGATGCGAGAAATACCAACACCGATAAAAACGATCAGGCTGAAATGTCTCGACTGCTGTAATGATGATTATACAGAAGTCAGAGAGTGTTCCATCGTAAGGTGTCCGAACTGGCCTTACAGAATGGGAAAGAGACCTGACGAAGAAACCATAAAAGAATTCCTTGAACACCGCAGATAGCTAGGTGTTTTTTTATTTGAAAAGTAAAAGTCGATATATTTATCGACCAGCTGTTATTACCCCTTTGTAATTCGAAAATACCGAGCTAGCCAGGGGGTAAATCAATAAGAATGCCTGTTTTCACAGTTTTGCCAAAGGACATATGTCTACGCAGACTAAACAATCATACCACACAACAGGCCTCGCCGATTGAGAGCGAAATACACCCATCGCACAAACCTAACGGTTCGTTCAATGTGTATTTCGCCTCGCAGGGGCGGCCGCCGACATCAGAAAGGAGGCGAGAAAATGAAAGGCGTAAGCTTTGTGCAGCACACAAAACTCACAAATGTCGCCGGCAGGATCAGATATATATCCAGCGAAGAAGAACAGGAATACCTGTACGCTGTATATGATACTGCGCCTGAGGGGTTCTGGCAGGACCTTGCCGGAGAGAATCAGAGGGACTACAAGCGGAGCGGAACATCAGGGAAATGCATCGAAGCCAGGGAGCTTATCATAGCTTTACCTAAAGTTTACTACGAAAAAGGACCTTCGCATGACAAACTCTTGAAGTTTTTTGTGGACGGATTCAAAGAAAAATATGACGTGGAATGTACTGCAGCACTCCATCATAACCATGACAGGACCAATTATCACATCCATCTTATCTTCTCGGAAAGGAGGCTTTTAGCTGAGCCAGAGGTGAAGATAGCTAAAAGAAATATGTATTATGATCCTCATGGTAAACACCTTAGGACAGCAAAAGAAGCCAAGGATGAGAATGGAGATCTTCTTCCCGGGTACAAGATGATACCGAAAGGTGAGCCCTATGAAACTCATATCTTTGAGAAAAAGGACCCTGCTTTCAAGGGAAAAGCATTCACCGAAGAGGTGAAAGAGTTCATGACTGATCTCATAAACACACCTTTACCGGAGCAGTTGCATATGAAAACGTTCCCTAAGAACGGACCATATATGGCAACAAGGAAGGTAGGAAAGAACAATCCTATGGCTGCTGAGATCAGAGAACAGAACCAACTGAAGAATGAATGGAACAGGCAGATGATGACAGCTGAAGCTATGGGCATACCTGAAGAGAACATGAAAATGGTAAAAACAGAGCTGGTGACAAGGCCTGTAAGTTCATCCATCGAGAAGTCCAAAGGAGCAAAAGACCCTCAGGCTTTCAATGAGATCCTGATGAAAGCAGTCAAGACTTTGATGGTAATGGTAAGTAAATCAAAGAAAATGGATCCTGAAACAAGACTGAAAGCCTGGGGAGAAGCACTAAAAACGTTTATATATGCATGTGCTGAATTAGCAAAACAAGCAGTATTACCCATAAGGGAGAGAGGAAGAGAACGATGATTATGTTAAAAGAGGCTTATAAACGGTAAATAAATGCCGTTTATTTTTATGAGAAAGATTATGGTATTGCATTATGAAAACGACCATAATATAATCAAAAAAGAACAAATGTTCTTATTAATATTATGGAGGATACGTTAATGTTTATTGGACCGCTTGAGATTGGAATGCCTGACGGAAGCATAAAGACTTATAACTTTGCTTGGTGTTATCCTGCTTTCCTCATACTTCCTCTGGAGATAATTGAACTGTTTGATAAGAAAATACCTTCCATCAACAGAGTTCCAAGTCAACTTTTCAATGATCTTGATCAGCTTAAAATACTGGATGACTTATACTTTTATACTGTAGTAGTTAAAGCATATGCACATATGGTATGGCCTCATATTGAAGGAAATGCTAACAATTATTTAGAGGTTTACTCGAATCATGATCCAATATATTTAATAGCGCATTGGTTATATTATTGGGTTGAGCAAATTCAAATGGATATTGGTGTCCCGGGAATAAAAGAGATAATGGACGATAAAGAGCTTTTTAATGGCTTTTGGGAACCTCCATCTATTGAAGAAAGTTTTGACACTTTTTCTTATATCGTTCCCAGAGCAATAGAAAGACTGAATTTCAAAGGGACCATCGAAACAGTAAGAGAATTCAGATGCTTTGAAGATTTTGCCGACCATACTAGTACTGACAAAATCGATTACTACAGGAAATGGTATCATACACGGAGCAAGCATCCACAAATATCTCTTGAACAGTATCTGGATGGAAGTCTTGATCAGTATGATGGATACGATATAGAGCGGGATGTTATAGATCCACGGATGCCATTTGAGGATTATGTGATAACGAAAGTAGATACGGAATCTTTTATGTCAGGGCTTTCGGATATGGACCGCAGGATACTTGAATTAAGGTTGGACGGTAAAACATATGAAGAAATTGCTTCTGAGGTAGGGTTTAAAACTCATAGTGCAGTACTGAAAAGAATTAAAAAGATAGGAGCAGAATACCAGAGATTCTCGGGGAAAGATCTGGGCTTCTAACAAAACAAAAGGTGTATTTTTAATATAAATGCTGAAAGAGCTCTCATAATCGAGGGCTCTTTTAGTTTGCAAGCGAGGTATAGTTAATGGAAAATAAAGATTATAAAAGTAGAGGGGAACCTTATTTAACAGCAGAAATCAAAGAAAAAGATATACTTGAATATATATCAACAAATCCTGATTCATGTTTGCGCCATACCATGGGGGATGGTAAAATAGATTTGGACGGCGTGGAGCTTGAAATGAAGCAGTCGCGCAAGCGTGAATTCTTAAAGAAATATAAAGGAGAGATAAAGAAACTTAACGGAAAAACAGACAAGAGATACTATATTCGACTGAAGGACCCGGATAAAAGTGGTGGCAGATACACCATTAAAGCCAATACAGAGGATGAACTTCTGGAGAAAATATATAACTGGAAGATGGAAAAGGAACAGAACAGTCTTGAAGTCAATCCAACACTTGAAAAGCTGTTTCCTGAATTCCTTGCCCATAAGAAAGCTACCACCTGGAGTGCTGCTACAGAAAAGAAGAATCTGTCAATTTGGAAGAAGTATTATTCTACAAATGAGATTATAAAAGTCCCGTTGGATGACCTAAAGGTTAAAGTACTTAGAGAATGGGCATATGATCTCATCAAGCGGCATGATCTCACTCAGAAGGAATACCTGAATGTGGCAACCTGGATGAAGCAGATGCTCGAATTTGCTGAGGAAGAGGAACTTATTGAGAAGAATTTCTATCCACTGTTAAAAATCACAAACAAGAATGTATATCGACAGATAGAAGAGAAACCTGATGAGAATAAGGTTCTTACTACAGAACAGGAATTAGATTTATACAGACTTTGTTGGAAATATTATGAAAACAACCATTTCCCTGTTCACAGTCTTGTAAGTCTGGCAATAATTATGCTTTTTCAGCTGGGCTTGCGGCCATGTGAGGTATGCACTCTCAGATATAGTGATATCGAAGGTGATGAGATAGTGGTCAAAAGGTATTACTCCGAGAAAGGCAACACCGTTATGGAAAACAGGACAAAAGCCGGTCATGGATTCAGAAGGATCCTGTTGACTTCTCTGGCACTCGATATTATCCAGGAGACCCGGAAGCATCATTATGAAAACGATAACTGGATCTCAGATTATATCTTCATGACAGGTGAGAATTTCAAGAGTTTTTATGACCGTATGAGAAAGGCTTTCCCAGCCATGTGTGAGACTATAGGTGCACCTAGGAACACGCCATACTCAGGAAGAAGAACTTTCATATCATCTCTTGTTGATGCCAATGTAAACATCAAGACGATAAGAAACTATGTAGGGCATAAGGATGCCAAGACGACTTTGAATAACTACTGCTTTGACAGGAACGGTAAAGAGGCTAAAAAAGAGCAGCTTGAGACTGCAAGGTCACCGTTCTCACTGGATGAAATTGTTGCCGAAATTGGACAAAAATCTGTACCCAAAACGTACGAATTTGTACCCAAATTGGCGCAATAGAAAACCCCTCAGCGCTTGAATTCCAAGGGGTTTGCTGGCGGAGACGGTGGGATTCGAACCCACGTGCCCTTACGGACAACCGCATTTCGAGTGCGGCTCGTTATGACCGCTTCGATACGTCTCCATATTCAGGTTGTATGTATGGTCGGCATATCGTTTCTGATAAAAAATCATGAAAATTTGCCTCAACTAATATATCATAATTCTTGAACATGTTCAACAACTATGATATAATTTTTTATCAATATTTAAAATGGGGGAGTGTAGTGAAAATGAAGAAAACAATCAATATCACAGTTGCGGATCCTGCCGGTAACATCACCATTTTCGTTAAAGACAGATTCGACAGAAAATACTATCCCACGGTGGCAAATCAGCTGCTGGACATGACAGAATTTAAGGGTGAGCAGGTAGCATACATCCTGGACCTTGAGGGAAAGGAAGGCCTGCCTAAGATGGAGATGTGCGGACTGGAGTTCTGCGGTAACGCTTCGAGATCTTTTGCGCTTTTCGCTGCGAAGGCTCAGGGACGCAAAGGTAACAGCGTGATCACCATCGACGTATCCGGTTCTGACGTGCCTCTCGATGTAGAGGTGAACACGGACACCAACTACACCAAGATAAAGATGCCGAAGGCGCTCCGCGTTTTCGATGAGGAGATCTTCGGGATCCCCGCTCAGATCGCTGACTACGGCGGGATCATGCACGTTGTCGTGAAGAACATCGAGGCAACCGAAGAGACCTTCAATAAATATAAAGATTACATTAACGAGAAGTACAACCCGCCTGCGATGGGCGTGATGTTCTGGGACGAGAAGACCGAGACCCTTGCTCCTGTGGTTTACGTGAAGGACGTGGACACCACATACTTTGAGGGTTCCTGCGGTTCCGGATCCACCGCTACAGCCACCTGCTTCGGACTTGCGAAGGGCGAGGGCGAGCACAAGCTGGCCATTCCTCAGCCTGCAGGCACCATCGATACCACATGTATAGTTAAGGACGGCATAGCAGAGGAAGTGTACATCGAAGGACCTGTCGGCCTTACAGAAGATATTGAGGTCGAGGTCGAAATAGACGAGTAAATAATAAAATTCAAATAGATCGAAGGATAAAGTATGTCAAAAGAAAAAATCATCAACATTGCAGTTATCGCTCACGTAGACGCAGGCAAGTCGACCCTGGTCGACGCCTTCCTCAATCAGAGCGGAGTTTTCCGTGCAAACGAGGAAGTGGTTGACTGCGTAATGGACTCTGACGACATCGAGCGTGAGAGGGGCATCACCATCTATTCCAAGAACTGCTCCATCATGCATAACGACGTCAAGATCAACATCGTAGACACTCCGGGTCACGCGGACTTCAGCTCTGAGGTAGAGCGTATCATGAAGACCGTTGACACGGTAATCTTACTGGTGGACTCTTCAGAAGGTCCCATGCCTCAGACAAGGTTCGTACTGAAGAAGTCGCTGGAACAGGGTCTGAACCCCATCCTCTTTATAAACAAGCTGGATAAGAAGGACGCCAGGATCGACGAGGTAGTTGACGAAGTATACGAACTCTTCATGGATCTGGAAGCTAACGACGATCAGCTGGATTTCCCTATCCTCTACGGTATCGCCCGTCAGGGTATCGCAGTCAAGGACCCCGATGAGGTCCTCGGCATGACCATAGAAGAGGGCGGACAGAAGATAAAGAAGAGCCCTCAGGGATACGGCGGACTTGACCTTACACCGCTTTTCGATACGATCATCGAACACTGCGATCCTTATCCCGATCTGGACGATGAGCCGCTCCAGTTCCAGGTATCCACCCTCGGATATGACGACTACATCGGCCGTCTCGGAATCGGAAGGATCACCAAGGGATCCATCAAGGAAGGACAGCAGGTCGCAGTCTGCAAGGAAGACGGTTCCGTCGTCAGCCGCAAGGTCAATCAGGTATTCGTATACCGCGGACTCAAGCGTATGGCTGTTCCCGAAGCCAAGTGCGGAGACATCGTGGTAGTTTCCGGCATATCCGATATTTCCATCGGTGAGACCATCTGTGACCCTCAGCATCCCGATGCCATGGAAATGATCCATATTGAGGAACCTACCTTAAGCATGAACTTCATGGTAAACAAGAGTCCTTTTGCGGGCAAGGTCGGCAAGTACGTAACTTCCAGACATATCCGCGAGAGACTCATGAAGGAACTTGAGGTAAACGTAGGACTTCTCGTGGAAGAGACCGACTCAACTGACAGTTTCAAAGTGAGCGGAAGAGGAGAGCTGCATCTTTCCATCCTCATCGAGAACATGAGACGTGAAGGCTATGAACTTGCTGTATCCAAGCCGGAGGTTATCCTTCGCCGCGATGAGACCGGCAGGACCATGGAGCCCATCGAGGAAGTGGTCATCTCAGTTCCCGACGAATATGCAGGAACAGTAATTTCCAAGCTTAACGTCAGAAAGGGTCTCATGACACAGATGGCCGGAGAGAACGGCTATCAGAAACTTGAATATCTGGTTCCCACCAGGGGACTTCTCGGTTACAGAACCGAGTTCATAAACGATACTCACGGCGAGGGAACCATGGTAAGAAGATTCGATTCATTCGACTACTGGAAGGGCGACATCCCTCAGAGAATAAACGGCGTGGCCATCGCTCAGGAAGAGGGAGTCTGCACACCTTACGCTCTTTTCAACATCCAGGAGCGTGTCCAGATGTTCGTAGAGCCCGGAACCAGAGTTTACGAAGGCATGATCGTAGGAATGAACTCCAGGGACGACGACATGGTGGTCAACCCCTGCAAGGCCAAGAAGCAGTCCAACATGCGTGCGGCAGGTTCCGACGAGAATATCAAACTGAGCCCCGCAAGGACCTTCACCCTTGAAGAGGCACTGGAATTCATCAATGACGACGAGCTCGTAGAAGTCGTTCCCGACGATATCAGACTTCGTAAAAAGATCTTAAACGAACTTGAGCGTAAGAGATCAGGACGTGTATATGATCCGGTCACCAAGACCGTGAAGTATAACAATTAAGGCTTTGCCGCCCGGGGCGACCCGGAGGGCAGAGTTTAATGGCCGCTGGCGGCGGAACTTGTGATACCGAAGGCCAGGCCGACTATCCGTTATCACTAATACTTACAATTTGCGACAAACCAGAAGCAAACACTCGTAAGACCCAACTTTTTAAACTTTTTAGGAGAATTTTAATGGAGAAGAAGAGAGAGATTAAAAAATTCAAGAGAGTGCTGGTAGCTAACCGCGGTGAGATCGCCATCCGAATCATGAGAGCCTGCAACGAGCTGGGTATCCGTACCGTTGCCATCTATTCGGAGGAAGATAAGAACGCGCTGTTCAGAACCAAGGCTGACGAAGCATACCAGATTGGAAAAGGCAAGACCCCTGTAGGTGCATACTTAGGCATCGACGAGATCATTTCCCTTGCAAAGAACAAAGGCGCTGACGCCATCCATCCCGGCTACGGTTTCCTTTCTGAGAACGTGGAATTCGCAGCAGCCTGCGAGAAGGCAGGTATCGAGTTCATCGGACCTACTTCCGAGATGATGGACAACCTGGGCGACAAGATCAAGTCCAAGCTGGTGGCTCAGTCCGTGGGAGTTCCCACCGTGCCCGGCGTTGAGAAAGCTATCGAGACCGAAGAACAGGCCAGAGAATTCGCAGCGATGTGCGGTTACCCCGTGATCCTTAAGGCTGCCGCAGGCGGCGGCGGAAGAGGTATGAGGATCGTCCGTTCCGAGGAGGAACTTCTTCCTCAGTTCAGATCCGCAAGATCTGAGGCTGCCAAGGCTTTTGGTATAGATGATATTTTCATCGAGAAATACCTCGAGAACCCCAAGCATATCGAAGTGCAGATCCTGGGAGACAAGGATGGAAACATCGTTCATCTCTACGAGCGTGACTGCTCCATCCAGAGACGTCACCAGAAGGTTATCGAGTTTACGCCTTCGCTTTGTCTCACAGACAAGCAGAGAAAGGATATCTGTTCAGACGCCATCAAGATCGCAAAGGCCGTCAACTACAGATCCGCAGGTACAGTCGAGTTCCTTCTCGATCACACCACAGGAAAACATTATTTCATCGAGATGAACCCCCGTATCCAGGTGGAGCACACCGTAACCGAGATGGTTACAGGGATCGACCTGGTACAGTCACAGATCCTCATCGCCGAGGGATATACCCTTGACTCCGAGGAAGTGGGGATCCCTTCACAGGAATCCGTCAAAGTAAAAGGAAACGCCATCCAGTGCCGTGTCACCACTGAAGACCCTTCAAACAACTTCATGCCTGACACAGGTCTCATCGAGACCTACCGTTCACCCGGCGGCTTCGGCATCCGTCTTGACGGAGGCGGCGGTTTCCAGGGAGCAAACATCACACCGTTCTATGATTCTTTGCTGGTCAAGGTAACTGCTTTCGGAAATACCTTTGAGAAGGCAAGGATCAAGGCTATCCGTGCTTTAAGAGAGACTTCCATCAAGGGCGTCAAGACCAACCTGGCATTCATGCTGAACGTGCTGAACCACCCGCTGTTCGCAGCAGGCGAGTGCGACACGGGCTTCATCGCCAACAACCCCGACCTGATGGATATCGATAAGGTAGAGGATACAGAGCTCAAGGTCATCGAGTTCCTTGGAAACAAATTCGTAAACGAGACAAGAGGACAGAAGCCTCACTTCAACGTTCCCGCATTCCCCAAGTTCAAGCCGGAAGAGCTTCCTGAACTTCAGGGCAGAGGGACCAAGCAGATGTTCGATGAGATGGGAGCTGAGAAGTTCTCCAAGTACATCAGAAATCAGCAGAGGCTGTTCATCACTGACACTACCATGAGAGACGCTCAGCAGTCACTTATGGCTACCCGCGTGCGTTCAGTCGATATGGAAAAGATAGCTCCTGCAGTATCCGTATACGGACGCAAATTCTTTTCACTCGAGATGTGGGGAGGAGCTACCTTCGATACATCCTACAGATTCCTCAAGGAAGATCCATGGGAGAGACTTGAGATGCTTCGTGAGAAGTGCCCCAACATCCTCCTTCAGATGCTGATCAGAGGAGCCAACGCAGTAGGTTACAAGAACTATCCGGATAACGTCATCCGCGAGTTCGTTAAGCAGAGCGCCAAGTCCGGAATCGACGTATTCAGGATCTTTGACTCGCTGAACTGGATCCAGGGCATGGAAGTAGCACTGGATGAGACCCTCAATCAGGGAATGATCGCAGAGCCATGCATCTGCTATACAGGAGACATCCTGGACGCTTCCAAGGATAAATATACCCTTGAATACTACGTCAGGATGGCAAAGAAATTAGAGAAGAAGGGTGCCCACATCCTGGGCATCAAGGATATGTCCGGACTGCTCAAGCCCACTGCAGCATCCAAGCTCATCGGTGAACTGAAGCAGGAGATCGGAATTCCTATCCACCTTCACACTCACGACACTTCCGGAAACGGCGTAGCTACGGTTCTCATGGCTGCCCAGGCCGGAGAGGACATCGTGGACGCAGCGTTCAACTCCATGTCAGGACTTACTTCGCAGCCCGCCCTCAACTCCATCGTAGCTGCTCTTCAGCACTCCGACAGAGACACAGGACTCGATTCCGACGGACTCCAGAAGATCTCCGAATACTGGAGAGACGTACGTCCCGTATACAAAGAATTCGAATCAGAGCTTAAGACCGCATCCGCAGAGATCTACAAGTACGAGATCCCCGGCGGCCAGTACTCCAACCTTCAGGCTCAGGTAGAGTCCTTCGGACTCGGCCACAGGCTGGATGAAGTAAAGGATATGTACAAGGCCGTAAACAAGATGCTGGGCGATATCGTTAAGGTAACACCTTCCTCCAAGGTAGTGGGAGACCTGGCCATCTTCATGGTACAGAACGACCTCACACCCGAAAACATCGTTGAGAAAGGCGCATCCATCGACTTCCCTGATTCCACGGTATCCTACTTCGAGGGCATGATGGGACAGCCTGAAGGCGGCTTCCCGAAGGATATCCAGAAGGTTGTACTTAAGGGCAAAGAACCCATCACCTGCAGGCCCGGCGAGCTCCTGCCTCCTGAAGATTTCGAAGGCATCCGCAAAAAACTCCAGGATGAGCTTGAACTCGAAGGAACCGACAGAGAGGTCATCAGCTACGCTATCTATCCGAAGGTCTTTGAGGACTATATCAAGTCCATCAGAAAGGACGGAAGCTTCAGATACATGGGTTCCGACATCTTCTTCCACTCACTGGCAGAAGGCGAGACCTGCGAGGTGAAGCTTTCAGAAGGACACATCCTCATGGTCAAGCTCCAGGAAGTACATCCTGTTGACAACGAGGGCATGAGAGAGGCCGTATTCGAAGTCAACGGCAACCGCCGTGTCATCAAGATCAAGGATAAGACGGTAACCACCAACTCTTCAACTTCAGTGCTTTATGCCAACGAGGATGATCCGCTTGAGATCGGCGCCAACATCCCCGGCGGTATCGTAAAGGTACTGGTGAAGGAAGGCGAGCAGGTAGAGGCAGGTCAGCCGATAGCTGTTATCGAAGCCATGAAGATGGAGACCAATATCCTTGCAAATGTGGCAGGAACCATCGAGAGGATCTACGTATCCGAAGGTTCGCAGGTCAAGGCCGGCGAGATGGTAGCCAAGATGAAGGAAACCAAATAACAATACAGTGTCAGCTTCTGGTTTTGCCAGGGGCTGACACTTTGACTAACAGATGCGGTGTCAATTTTTTGTGAAATGATCGGGCCGGTGATGCGGTGTCAATTTTTTGCAAAATGATGGCTTTTGACACCCGGCCGACGATGTGGTGTCAATTCTTTTATAAACAGAGCAAATTGACACCCGATATTGCGTTTTAGAAGTCAATTATCAACAAAATATTTAAATTTGAAACCCAAATCCGAAAAAAAGGTGTCAGATTTTGCGGAAACGTGGGATTTTGGCATAAAAAAATGGATTTCGGGTGTCAATCATCAGCAAGATAAATAATTTTGACACCCTATTAAAAAACAGGTGTCAAGCTGCTTCAAAACAGAGCAAATTGACACCCAATTGTAAAATATGGACGGCGGGATGCCGTTCAGTGATCAAGGAGACATTATGCTTTACGTATCAACGAGAGGAAGCCTTAACAAAAAGACCGGCGCTCAGGCCGTGATCCAGGGAATAGCTGAGGACAAGGGACTTTACTTTCCCGCCTACATCCCCGAACTGCCTTTCAAGGTAGAGGATATGCTGGATGCATCATACAAGGAGATCGCAAAGAAGATCCTTCTCTGCTACTTCGACGACTTCACAGAAGAGGAGATGGACTACTGCGTGAACGGCGCATACGATTCCAAGTTCACAGCGTCCGATGTCTGCGAACTTAAAGAGGCTGACGGAGTGAACTTCCTGGAACTCTATCATGGAAAGACCGCAGCTTTCAAGGACATGGCGCTTTCCATCCTGCCTTACCTTCTCACCACTTCCATGAAGAAAGAGGGAGTAACGGACAAGGTGCTGATCCTGACAGCGACCTCCGGAGATACCGGAAAGGCTGCTCTCGAGGGATTCTCCGACGTTCCGGGAACCGAGATAATCGTGTTCTATCCCGACGGAGGAGTTTCACAGGTACAGCGTCAGCAGATGATAACCACTGCAGGTCTCAACACTCACGTCTACGCCGTTAAGGGTAACTTCGACGACTGCCAGACAGAGGTAAAGAAGATCTTCAACGACCCCGAGATCAAGGCAGCCCTTAAGGAGAAGGAGATCATCTTCAGCTCCGCAAACTCCATCAATATCGGCCGTCTCGTTCCTCAGGTGGCATACTACGTCTACTCATACGTGAAGATGGTAGCCCGCGGCGTGATCAAGAACGGCGAGCCCATGAACGTGGTGGTTCCCACAGGAAACTTCGGGAACATCCTGGCTGCCTACATGGCATCCAAGATGGGTATCCATGTCAATAAGTTCATCTGCGCATCAAACGACAACAAAGTTCTGACCGACTTCATCAGGACCGGACTCTACGACATAAGACCGGAGACCAGAGACTTCATGCTGACCAATTCACCTTCCATGGACATCCTGATCTCATCAAACCTGGAGAGACTGCTGTTCCTTCTGAACGGCCGCGACACTGACCAGGTGAACGAGTGGATGTATTCGCTGGAGGCTCTCGGCTTCTATACGGTGCTGGATTCCGAATCCTTCATGGAAGGAATGAAGGTGTTCTGGGGCGGGTACTGCGTTGAGGAAGATACTCTCAAGGCCATCGGCGACATGTGGAAGGATCACGGCTATCTGATGGATACCCACACCGCCGTTGCATACAAAGTCTATAAGGACTATGTGGCTGAGACAGGTGATGAGACACCCGCAGTGCTGGCATCCACAGCATCCGCATTCAAGTTCGCTGAAGCAGTAGGCTCAGCTCTCGGACTTCCCAAGGCTGAGAACGGCTTCAGAGCAGTGGAGGACCTGGAGAAGGCAACCGGAGTTTCAGTGCCTTATGGTCTTAAGGATCTTGATAAGAAAGAAGTTAAGCACACCGGAGTTGTCACCATCGAAGAGATGCCCGGGGTTGTGCTGGACGTTAAACATGACTAAAAAAACAATTGCTGTTGCCGGGGCTTTTATCGCGTGGATCATGGGATCCGGCTTTGCTACCGGTCAGGAGATATTCCAGTTTTTTACAAGTTACGGATATATGAGTTATGTGATCCTCGCCATCAATTTGGCGGGGTTCCTTTTGGTGGGTACGGAGATCCTGGAGGCAGGGCAGGCACACCGGGATATAGAAGGGTTCAATCACTTTGAGTATTTTTGCGGTAAAAAGATCGGCACCTTATACAGCTGGGTCCTGCCGCTTAACATGTTCGGAGGCCTGAGCATCATGCTTTCAGGAGCGGGGACTGCCCTTAACGAATACTTCGGGATCAACATTCACGTAGGTATGGTGATCATGGCAGTTCTGGCATTCCTTTCGTACGCCATCGGATTTGAGCGCTTCCTTAAGATCGCATCTTCCATCGGTCCTTTGATAATATGCTTTACACTAACCGTCGGACTGCTAACGGTCATCAGGAATTCAGGGGACATAAGCGGCATAACGGAGTTCGAAAAAGAGATGGAAGCCAGGCAGCCGGTGCCTTTCTGGTGGCTTTCTGCACTTCTGTATATATCGTATAACCTTTGGGGCGGTTCCAAGTATTACACCGCCCTGGGAGCAAGCGCTCCTACGCTTAAGGAAGCGAGAAACGGCGCGATCCTCGGGACCCTTGCGCTCATGCTGGGTGTATTTTTGATGAATACAGCCATGCTCACCGAGATGAAGAACGTGCTGATCTTCGGCGTTCCCACACTCTATCTGGCGAAGCAGATATCATTCATACTCGGCGCGGTTTTCAGCATCATGCTTTTGATGGGGATCTTTTCCACGTCGAGCGCCATGCTCTGGATGGTCTGCGATAAGTTCGCAGTTCAGGGAACAAAAAAGGGCAACGCGACAGCTGTCTGCGTGACCATAGGTGCTTTCATATTGGGACTTTTCCCTTTTATATCGCTGATCGGTGTCATATATACGATCCTGGGTTATCTGGGATTCGTGCTCATAGCATGCATCTTGTATAAAAGATTCAAGGGATGAAAAAAGAACTGCTGATGCAGTTCTTTTTTAATCCTTTATCTGAAATTTGAATGATGTAGTATGCAAATATGTATCTCCGGCCTTCAGCACAGTGGAAGGAAACGCCGGATGGTCAGGGGAGCAAGGGTAGTGCTGGGTCTCCAGGGCGAAGCCGCTCCGGTGAGTATACTTAACGCCGGATTTTCCGGGACTTGAGATCTGATCCAAATAGTTTCCGCTGTAGAACTGGAGGCCGGGCTGAGTGGTGTATACAATGAGCAAAATACCCGTCCCGGGGCAGTATGCCTGGGCTGCGAAATATGCTTCGGGGCACCTGGGCTGAGCAGCAGGGCCATCGCCTCCGCGGAGGATATAGCAGTGGTCATAGCCGCCTACCAGATCCCTCTGTTCGCAGGGCTCATTAAAGCCATCTCCGATCCTTCGAAGATTACGGAAATCCATGGGACCTTCAGCGGGAAGCGCGCGTCCTGTGGGGCAGCAGTCTGCAGAGGTTTCAAGATATGAATCTGCAGCGATCATCAATAGCTGATCATCCACTGATCCGCTGTCATGGCCTGCAAGGTTGAAGTAGCTGTGGTTTGTGAGATTTATTATAGTATCCTGATCGCTTACCGCTTCATAGCGCAAGGTCAGGACGTTGTCTTCATCGAGGGAGCAGAACGCGTTAACACGTACTTCTCCCGGAAGTCCATCCTCGCCGTCTGGGCTGGTGTAGCTGAAGTGCAGCCCTTCGTCGGACACTTCAGCTTTGAACAGGCGTCTGCTCAGCACTCCGTGAAGGTGATTGGGACCGTCGTTAGGCTCCAGAAGATATTCTTTTCCGTTCAGTGTGAAGCGCGAATTTTTGATGCGGTTGGCATAGCGTCCGACCAGGGCTCCGAGGTAGGCAGGGTCATCCTCGTATGATGCCACGTCGTCGTATCCCAGGACCACGTCCACGGTGTTTCCATCGCGGTCGGGTACGGTGAGTTCTGTCAGTATGCAGCCGTAATCGATGAAGCGGGCGGTCATACCATTGGGATCTGTCATTGTAAAGGCGGTCACTTCCCTGCCGTCTTTTAAATATCCGAATGTGTCTTTTGTGATCATACTATTCCTCTTTGTGTCAAAAATTTTAACAGATAAGAGGATGTTTTGCAACTTGGGCCCGGGGATGAGCTTTTGAAATATACTTTGTCCGTCCG
Organism: Anaerovoracaceae bacterium; assembly: GCA_045545455.1. Classification (GTDB taxonomy): domain Bacteria; phylum Bacillota; class Clostridia; order Peptostreptococcales; family Anaerovoracaceae; genus RUG754. The sequence continues at coordinate 29,935 of JAZQAY010000105.1, forward strand.
ATGTGGTATAATGTCCGTGGTTGTGCGTTCGGCTTGTCGGAGACGAGCGGACGCGTATGAAATGAAAAAGGATGGTGAACGACATGAGAGACCCGAAGGAATTTTGCACATGTACAGATCATGAATGCCCGTTCAATCCGGTGAATCACGATCAGGGATGCAGCCCTTGCATCCTGAAGAATCTTCACGAAAAAGAAATACCAAGCTGCTTCTACCACGATATCGATTTCCCGAAGCCTACGGAAGAGTATCAATACGAGGATTTCGCGGCGCTGGTAAAGGCTGCCAAGGAGAACGGTAAGTTATAGTTTATGTCTTTTGACAGCAAAGGATCTTTAAAACAGAATAATCAGAAAGTCGGCGACTTTTCAAAGGGCCCGGTCTGGAAAAACATAATGGCCCAGGCAGTGCCACTCACAGTAGCCCAGCTGGTGCACCTTCTGTATAACGTGGTGGACAGGATCTACATAGGCCACATGCCGGGGGACGGAAGCATGGCGCTTACGGGTATCGGTCTGACCTTTCCTGTGGTCACGCTGATAATGGCCTTTGCGGCGCTGTTCGGGATAGGAGGCCTTCCTCTGTTCTCGATAGAGAGGGGAGCGGGCCATCCTGAAAAGGCTGCCCGCATCATGGGGAACTCATTCTCGCTGCTTCTAATAAGCGGAGCAGCGCTCACGGTGCTGGGGTATGCGTTTTGCCGTCCGGTGCTCTTCGCTTTCGGAGCGAGCCCGGACTCATACGTATATGCAAAGGAATATCTGAACATCTATCTCATCGGCACGATATTTCAGATGGCGACCACGGGGATGAACGGGTATATAAACGCCCAGGGCTTCCCGAGAAAGGGCATGGGCTCCATAATAATCGGGGCGGTGTCAAATATAATACTGGACCCTATCTTCATCTTTCTTCTTAAGATGGGAGTGGCAGGCGCGGCAACAGCCAGCGTCATAAGCCAGCTGATCTCGGCAGTCTGGGTGCTTCATTTCCTCACAGGAAAGAGGGTCCTGATCCGCCTCACGAAGGATAATATGGGCCTTGAGAAGACCACGGTCTTAAGGATCATGAAGCTGGGGACTGCAAGCTTCATCATGCAGGGAACGAACTGCGCGGTGCAGGTGGCCTGCAACTCCATGCTCCAGATCTACGGAGGGGATATCTTCGTGGGCATCATGACCATAGTGAACTCGGTGAGAGAGATATTCATGCTTCCTGTCAGCGGAATAACCGGAGGGACTCAGCCGGTCTTAAGCTTCAACTACGGGGCCAGGGAGTACGAAAGGGTAAAAGAAGGCATACGCTTCAGCACAATTATAGGCGCTGCATATACCTTGCTTGCCTGGAGCCTGGTGCACTTCTTCCCCGGAGTCTGGTTCGGCATCTTCTCGTCCGATCCGACGCTTGCTTTAGAGGGGACGGGGATGCTGAGGATCTATTTCTTCGGCTTCATCTTCATGGCCTTTCAGTTCGCGGGGCAGACCACATTTCAGGCGCTGGGAGACGCGAAGCACGCCATATTCTTTTCGCTTCTCCGAAAGATCATAATAGTGGTGCCGCTGACGCTGATACTTCCCGCTGTTGGATTCGGCGTTAGGGGAGTCTTTCTGGCAGAGCCCATATCCAACGTGATCGGAGGGCTGGCATGCTACACCACCATGAGGCTCACGGCGTACAGAAAGCTTAAATAACGAGAAAGCAAGCCTTGAATATTTTTTGCTTAAGTGTTAAGATGTTCCTTGGCGCTTGCCAAAACACTTAACGAAAGGAAGTAATTCAATGAGGATCGCAGTAACATACGAAAACGGTGAGATCTTCCAGCATTTCGGTCATACGGCCCAGTTCAAGCTGTATGACTTCGAAGACGGAAAACTTATAAATGAGCAGGTGGTGGACACCAATGGAAGCGGCCACGGAGCACTGGCAGGATTTCTTTACATGGCTGA
>JAZQAY010000106.1:0-28599 GCA_045545455.1 Anaerovoracaceae bacterium
GGTGTACATGAAGTACTTGTAGCCCAGAGGGTTAGCAAAGAATCCGTCTACTGTCTTGGAGATCATGTAAGGGTCTGTGTAGTAGTACAGAGGGCAGATAGCTCCGGTGGACATAAGAAGGTCCTCAGCCTTGTGCATAAGGGCATAACGTGTGGTGGGATCTGTGGTTGTCTTAACCAGGGAGATAAGAGGATCATATGTCTCTGACCATGTTCCGTTCTCTACCTTAAGGTCAAGTCCCAGATCTGTGGTGTCAACGCTGTACATAGCGAGTTCGCCGTGGTTTCCTCTTCCGAACTGTACGTCGTTGTTACCGGAGTCTGTTGTCCACATGTCAAGGAAGCAGATAGGATCGTTGTAGTCAGCTAACCAGCCGTTACGAGCGATGGAGTAATCTCCTGCCTTACGTGTGTTGAGGAATGTGTTCCACTCCTGGTTCTCAAGGTTGATAGTGATACCAACTGATGCGAGAGCGCTCTGGAGATATTCACCGATAGCCTTGTGACCTTCACTTGTGTTGTAGAGGTAGGTCAGTGTAGGGAAGTTGGTGAACTTCTGAGCGGATTCATCCCACTCATAATACTTCTTCAGGATCTCGATAGCTTCGTTTACATTGGACTCGAAAGCTGCGGGATCTACGCTGTAGTATCCACCGCCGCCATTTGCGTTCTCATAGAACTGAGAACCATCGGGCTCGGTCATTCCCATTGCTACGAAGGAGCTTGCAGGAAGCTGTCCTGCCTGGCCGATCTCTTCGCAGATGTAGTTTCTGTCGAACAGAAGGCCGATAGCCTGACGGATCTCCGCCTGCTTAACTTCGTCTTCTACGGTAACCGCACCGGAACCTTCATCACCGGATGAGCTTCCGCCGCCGCAAGCTGCGAATGTGAATACCATAACGAGAATAAGAAGTACTGCTAAAAATTTTTTCATGTTGCTTTCCTTCCTTTCTTTAAAATAAAGCAATTTGATTTATCATGCGCGTGGTGAAACACGTTTATGAACTTTTTATACGATCTCAGGCTGTCAGCCGTTGATCTCCTCTGTCCTGTGGCAAGCCACGAAATGTCCGGGTGATACCTCCTTGAATTCAGGCATGGACTCGGCACACTTCTCTGTAGCGTACTGGCACCTGGTCCTGAAGGGGCAACCTGAAGGAGCGTTCAGAGGGCTCGGTATATCCCCCGATAAGGCGATACGCTTGTTTGCCCTGGCGATCTTCGGATCCGGTACAGGTACAGCCGAGATAAGTGACTTCGTATAAGGGTGGAGCGAGTGATGATAGATCTCATCGGATTCCGCAAGTTCCACCATCTTGCCAAGATACATTACGGCGATACGGTCGGAGATGTGCTTGACTACCAGAAGGTCGTGGGCGATGAACAGATATGTCAGCCCCAGCTTATCCTGGAGTTCGTCGAACATGTTAATTACCTGAGCCTGGATGGATACGTCCAGAGCGGATACCGGCTCATCGCAGACGATGAAGCTGGGATTCAGCGCGAGAGCTCTCGCGATACCGATCCTCTGCCTTTGTCCGCCTGAGAATTCGTGGGCGTATCTCGCAGCATGCTCGGAGTTAAGTCCCACGTGGCCCATGAGTTCCAGTATGCGTTCCTGACGCTCTTTTTTATCCTTATACATCTTATGGATGTCCAGGGGCTCTCCGATGATATCGGATACCGTCATACGGGGATTGAGCGATGAGTAGGGATCCTGGAATACCATGGTGGCTTTCTTTCTGAGTTCCAGAAGGTCCTCCTTTGTCTTTATTTCCTTGCCCTCGAAAAACACCTTGCCGTCCGTGGGCTGATAGAGATGCAGGATCGTCCTTCCTACCGTGGTCTTACCGCAGCCGGACTCGCCTACAAGACCCAGGGTCTCCCCCTTCTTTATCTCAAAGGATACGTCGTCCACGGCTTTAAGCGGCTTAGTGGAAAAGAATCCGGTGCTGATATCAAAGTATTCCTTAAGGTGTTCAACGCGAAGTATGGTCTCTCTTTCTTCACTCATCTGAAGCACCTCCTTTCTGCTCCTCCATCATTTCCTTGACGTTCATCCAGCATGCGGATGAATGATGCTCGTTGATCTGTACATAGTCGCATGTCTGGTTTATGCAGATGTGCATGGCATCATCACATCTCGGTGCGAAGGGGCAGCCCTTCGGCATGTTGAGAAGGTCGATGGGGGTACCGGTTATGGGCTCCAGTTTCTTATCATCCATATCAACCGTAGGAATGGATTTAAGAAGGCCCTTGGTGTATGAGTGATGGGGATCATAGAATATGTCCTCCGCAGTCCCCCTCTCACAGATGGAGCCCGCGTACATTACTATGATCTCATCGCAGAGCTGGGCAACTACGCCCAGGTCATGGGTGATCATTATGATAGCCATTCCCAGCTGATCCTGAAGGCTCTTCATGAGTTCCAGGATACCTGCCTGGATGGTAACGTCCAGAGCTGTGGTAGGCTCGTCAGCGATCAGGATGTCCGGCTCACACGAAAGAGCCATGGCGATCATTACACGCTGACGCATTCCGCCTGAAAGTTCGAAAGGATACTGTTTCATTCTCTTTTCAGGTTCGTTTACGTTTACCAGTTTCAGAAGTTCCACCGCCCTGTCCCAGGCCTGCTTCTTGTCGCGGTCCGTGTGCAGGGTGATGGCTTCGATGAGCTGATGCCCTATGGTATACGTAGGATTAAGGGATGTCATGGGGTCCTGGAAGATGATGGAGATCTTGTTTCCTCTCACCGTCTTCATGACCTTTTCGCCTGCTCCCACCAGTTCCTGTCCGTCCAGTTTGATGGAGCCTCCCACGATCCTTCCGTTGGTATCCAGGATCTGCATGATGGAGTAAGCAGTTACGGACTTGCCGGAACCGGACTCGCCTACGATACCCAGTACTTTATGTCTGTCAAGGCTGAAGGATACGCCGTTCACCGCCTTGACCTCTCCTGCTGCTGTGAAGAAGGAGGTCCTTAAGTCTTTTACTTCAAGTAAAGCCATATCCGTTCCTCCTTTCCTAGCGTCTCAGCTTAGGGTCGAATGCGTCCCTTAAGCCGTCTCCGAAAAGATTCAGAGAAAGAACTATAAGTGAGATTATGATAGCGGGAATTACCAGTCTGTAAGCATATGAGTTTATCCCGTTGAGCGCATCTGATGCCAGGGATCCCAGTGACGGCATGGGAGCGTTTACACCCAGTCCCAGGAAGGACAGGTAGCTCTCTGTGAATATAGCCGAAGGGATCTGAAGGGCTGTCGATATGATGATTACCGAGATGCAGTTTGGAAGCAGGTGCTTCCTGATGATCCAGCCGCCCTTGGCTCCCGCTGCACGTGATGCCAGAACGTATTCCTGCTCCTTAAGGGACAGGATCTGGCCACGGATCAGTCTTGACATGGATACCCAGTAGAGTACGCCGAATACTATGAACAGCGAGATGATGTTGGCACCGATCTTGGCAAGCACTGTGCCCTCTATGACAGGCGTGAGGGCCACCCTCATTACCGAGGCCAGAAGGATGACCATCAGCATGTCAGGAAGTGAATAGATGATATCCACTATCCTCATTATGATCAGGTCTACCTTACCTCCCAGGTATCCCGAGATGGAACCTACCAGCATACCTATGATCAATACGATCAGACTCGCAAAGAATCCCACCGCCAGAGATATCCTGGTGCCGTACACCACTCGTATGAAGTAGTCTCGTCCCTGGGCGTCGGTCCCGAAGATGTGAGGGAAGACTTTTTCGCCTGCGTCCATCTTGGCCTGCTCGGTAGTCCCGTATTCAAAAGGCCTGAGATTGTTGTAAGAATTATCCACCTGCTTGCCCGGAGCTACTCCCAGCATCCTGTCGTATGAATAGGGCCAGAACATAGGAACGATGATGGCAGACAGGGTGATAACTATGATAACGATGATGCTGACTACGGCCACGTTGTTCTTCATGAGACGCTTCACGCCGTCTTTGAAGAAGGTGGATGATTCACGCATCTGCACCATGTATTCTTTTTCTTCGTCTGTTGCAGGAAGGAACAGGTTCGGATCCTGCTGAAGGCTGAATAACTTTTCTTTGTTAAACATATCCTCGCCCCTCCTTACTCAAGATTGATCCTCGGGTCAGCGACCTTATACAGGATATCACTGATGAGGTTCATTATAACGATCAGGGTCGCCAGCACGATGGTGGTACCCATGATCAGCGGATAATCAGGGTTAGTGATGCTGTTTACGAAAGCGCGGCCTATGCCGGGAACAGCGAAGATCTGCTCGACTACAAGGGAACCCGTTACGATGTACGCAAGCATGGGTCCGAAGTAAGTGATTACAGGGATAAGGCTGTTCTTCAGAGCGTGACCGAAGATGATCATTACACGGCTTACGCCCTTGGCCTTAGCTGTCCTGATGTAGTCCTGTCCCAGGACATCCAGCATGGATGATCTCGTAAGTCTCGTGATATAACTCATTGGATAGAGTCCCAAACTGATGATGGGAAGGATAAGTCCCTTGGCGGTCTCGCCGTTAGCCGGGAGCCATCCCAGTTTGACCGAGAACAATATCAGCATCAAAGATCCTATAATGAAGGTCGGCATGGATATGAGAGCCGTGGTAAGGACCATGATGCACTTATCAATGAATTTATTGCGATTTAAAGCGGCCACCGCTCCCAGTACGATCCCGAACATAGCTGCAAACACCGCAGCGATGACGCCCAGCTTGGCTGAGGTCTTCAGGCCGTCCGAGATGACGTCGATGACCATCCTGCCTCTCTGCTTGAGAGAAGGACCGAAATCCATGTGAAAAGCGATATCCTTAAGATAAGTGGTATACTGTTCGAACAGCGGCTTGTCCAGTCCGTACTTGGCTTCCAGAGCAGCCTGAGCTGCGGGGGTTATGGCCTTCTCACTCATGAAAGGGCCGCCGGGGACTGCACGCATTACGAAGAAGGTCAGAGTGATAACTACCCAGACCGTCAGTATGGCCAGAATGATTCGCTTAAGGATATACGAAAGATTCTTTTTGCTCATATACGCTTCACCTTCTTTGATTCGTTTTCGCCTTAAAACAATAAAGCGGAGGAGCTATGAAGCTCTCCGCTAATTATACTATACTGCGATTATGTTTTCATCCTTTTTTTAACTTTTGTAAAGATTTTGTGAACTCGCACAAAGAATTAACAAATTATTAGTGTATATACCTATAATATTTTCGTGATTTAACACGCTTGCATACACTAGTGATATTATCTGTTTTTTCCTCTCTTTTTAAAGTCCTTCTCTATCTTCTCCTTCCAGCTTCCGTCAAATTCCGCTGTATCTTTCATCGTCCTCAGAGCGCTCATAGCGCAACCTACGGCTCCATAGCTTACTCCGATCCCCGCGCTGTCGTTCACATAGCGAACAGCTCTGTCAGCACGGATCCCAAGCCTGTCGGACTCCTTCGCAACGTCGATGTTGGCTCCCAGGAAAAGAAATTCCCAGCCGTACTTCTCCTCCTGCTTCTTTATCATCTTCTTCACGTCACGGTATGAATAGCGCTTGCTGGCATTCTCCAGACCGTCTGTGGTGATGACGAAGATCGTCTTCTCGGGCACGTCCTCATCTCTTACATACTTGTGCACGTTTCCGATGTGGTGTATGGCTCCTCCTATGGCATCCAGAAGAGCTGTGCAGCCTCTCACGTAATAATCATCTTCCGTCATCTTCCCGATCTTATCCAGAGGGATCCTGTCGTGGAGCACCTCCTGCTCGTGGTCAAAGAGCACCGTGGATACCAGCGCCTCTCCTTCTTCTTTTTTTTGCTTTTCTATGAGAGAATTGAATCCTCCGATCGTGTCCTTCTCAAGTCCTCCCATGGAACCGCTTCTGTCCAGAATAAAAACCATCTCTGTAAGTCCCTTTTTCATCTCATTACCTCCTTGTATCTGTGCCTTATGGCTTATTTACTGTTTACAATGAGATGATAACAGAACAGAGATGGTTCAGGGTCGCCCGGAAGGCGACTTCTAACTCACGAGGGTCTCCCCGAACATTTCGAAAAGGATCCTCTCCACTTCAATGATACTGTATATGCCGTGGTCCATGCAGTACTGGACTACAAGGTCTATCTTGTCCGACGGCGAGAAAGCCTGGCCTGCGCTTGCCAGAAGGTCCTTCGTGTCATCGACCGAAAGTCCCATGGAGATGGCAAGAGCCAGTATGGTCCTCTTCTTCGGCGTATGCCCCGGTTTCTTTATCTTGGAGAAGGTCTGCTTGGTGAGGTTGGCCCCCTTGTAAATCTCCACATCACTCTTCCCGCTCATATCCATGAACCTGAAGAGCCTCTCCTGGAAGGTCTCGCCGCGGCGCTTGAGAAGTTCCTCCAAAGAATCGTATTTGGCGAGTGATCCTGCTGCCAGTTCCTCCATATCTTCGCTGAAGCCGAACTCAGGGCCCTCTTCTTTCGACAGCACAGATATCTCTGCTGTGTCTCTTTTCTTAAGAACATCCCTCGTTTTCTCTCTGGAAAAGATCCTTTGTATGACGTTCTTTTCATGAGCCTCCGATGGCATCACCGGCATTTTTTCAGGTGCTGCACTTCTGTACGCTTCCGGCTCTTCCGATGGCATCACCGGCATACTATTAGGCATAGCTCCGCCATACATAACCGGTTCTTCAAGATACCTGCTTCCTATGAAGTCCTCGATATCGTCGAGAAGTTTCCTGGAAAGAGAGAACGCCTCTTCATCATTTACCACAAGATAGACATACATCTCCGTTGTATAGAGATATTTGCTTATGGTGGTGAACGCTATATCCAGGCCCTCTTCCTTCGGGAATCTGTAATTACCCGTCGAGATCAGTGGAAAGGCGATGCTGTTTATCCCCTTCTCTATGGCAAGGCTCATGGCGTTGTCATAGCAGCTCCTGAGCTGTCTTCTGGCAGGCTCCGGATCCTCCGGATCCCATTTGGGTCCCACGGTGTGGATGATATACTGCGCATCCAGGTCAAACCCCGGAGTGATGGCCGCACTGCCCCTTTCCATAGGGCCGATCTTCTCACGCTCCCTGAAAAGCTTATCCCAGCCTGCAGCGCTGTAGATACGTGAATCAACACCTCTTCCCACAGCAACAGCCGGATTGGCGCTGTTCACTATGGCATCCACCTTCATTCTAGTTATGTCATTTCTTACGATCTTAAAAGGCATGTCTTCGTCCTCCCGGATACATTATACCATAAAAGGAAAGGGACCGGAAAAATCTTCCGGCCCAATGAATATTAAATATACTAATCAGTACTTAGTCTATTCTGTCTCTTTTACGATCTCAGCGTCAGGTGCGTTCTTGATGATGGATTCGATTCCGTTCTTAAGTCCTGCCATCTGCTTGTATCCTTCACCTGCGCAGATGATCTGACCGTTTCTGGCTTTAAGTCTGAATCTGAACTCGCCTGCCTTATCAATATAGATCTCCCATTTAGGATTCTTCTCAACCTTGTAGCCTTCCACCGTCTGGTCTTCGATCTTAGCTATCGGGGCATTCTTTTTGATGGAATTTATTCCCTTCTTGCATGTCTCAAATGTCTTATATACCTGAGATGCAGCGATTACCTGGCCGTTATTTGCCTTAAGATTGAATTTAACTCCGGTCTTAACCTCTGTTACAACAAATTTTCCCATTTTTGTCCTCCTTTTATAGCAAACGTACTGATCAAGTATATCTCTTTTACATCCTTATTATATCAAATCACCGCTTTAATGTATAGATATCAAAACAAAAAAATATCGATACGGGATGAAACTCAAAAAACAAGAATTGCCCCTTAAAGGGCAATCCGATAATTTTGATTTTTTACTTGTACAGCGCTTCGTATTCGTCTCTCATGATGGACATGAGGTGGACGTCGTGGAGAACTCCGTCTTTCCTACAGTTCCCTCTCAGCACTCCTTCTTCCTTGAAGCCCATCTTCTTATATAGGAACTCCGCCGGGTTACCGGTGTAGAAGTCCAGGTAGACTCTCTGCATATCCAAGTCTCTGAACATATGATCCATGGTGGCCTTTAATGCCTGGCCTCCAAGTCCCTTGTTGCGGAGAGCTTTATCTGCGATATATATCCTCCAGATCTCTCCCTTCCAACCGGGTATCAGGTCTCCCAGTACGATCCTTCCGATCATCGATCCATCGGCTTTAGACAGGATGGTGAACTGTTCAGCTCCCTCATCTGCCTGATCGTCAAAGAACTTCTGATAGACGTCTTCCTTAGTCTGATGACAGCTGATGCTGAAGAACTCCGTTACTTCAGGCCATTTCTCCCATTCATAGAAGGTATCACAGTCTTCAAATACTCTGTCCCTTATTATAAGATCCTTAGTTTCGATTCTCATTTGATCACTTCTGATCCTCTGAAGGATCAGTCTCCTCCTGAGCTTCTTTTTCCAGATCTTCCTTCTCCTGCTTGGCTTCCATTGCCTCGATCTGTTCTTTGTATGCTTCGCCCTTTTCCTCGGTGCCATGACGACCTGCGGGGTGATATGTGGGCACCACTTCCTCGATGAGATCGCGTATGTCAGGTCTCTCCTGATATGCCGCTATCATCAGTTCTTCCAGCTGATGGAGGAACTTGTCCTCATCGAACTCGATGGGTCTACCGATATTGATCAGTTCATTCTCGGTCTTCTTCATGCCTTCCTCGTCCATAAGGCGCTCTTCGTAGAGCTTCTCTCCTGGACGAAGTCCCGTGTACTCGATCTTGATATCCTCGTCAGGCTTGAGACCTGAAAGTTTGATCATGTTTCTCGCGAGATCGTCGATCTTAACAGGAGTTCCCATGTCCAGAACGAAGATGTTTCCAGCTCCTCCTATGGTAGCAGCCTGGAGCACCAGTGATGCAGCCTCGGGTATGGTCATGAAATACCTTATGATGTCAGGGTGCGTAACGGTAACGGGTCCTCCCGCTGCTATCTGCTCTCTGAACCTGGGGATAACGGATCCGTTTGATCCAAGTACGTTTCCGAATCTTACGGCTACGAATTCTGTCTTAGGCTTGTAAGGAAGCACCAGGTCGTCCAGCTTGCTCTTTCCGTATGATACATGGCCCTGAAGGTTAGGAAGGTCGTGGGCCTTACCTTCTGCGATCTTTCTCGCGAAGGTCTGGACTATCATCTCACAGAGTCTCTTGGATGCCCCCATTACGTTAACGGGATTTACTGCTTTATCGGTGGAGATGAGTACGAATCTCTCGCAGCCGAAGAGCATGGCAGCGTATGCAGTATAGTAAGTTCCGATGGAGTTGTTCTTGATAGCCTCGCAGGGGCTGTCCTCCATCAGAGGCACATGCTTATGTGCAGCAGCGTGGAAGACGATATCAGGCCTGTATTCACGGAATACTTCCTTCAGTCTTCTGCTGTTTCTTACCGATCCGATCAGGACCTCAAGGTCAAGATCAGGATACTTATCGTTAAGCTCAAGCTTGATGGCGTGAGCGTTATTCTCATAGATATCGAAGATGATGAGCTTCTTTATTTCTTCGAAGGATGCAAGCTGTCTGCAAAGTTCTGAGCCGATGCTTCCGCCCCCTCCTGTAACCAGTACAGTCTTGCCCGCCAGGAAGCTTCTGGTCTCCTTGCTGTTCATCTTCACCGGATCTCTTCCCAGTAGGTCCTCTACCTCAACCTTACGAAGAGAGTTTACCGTCACGTTACCCAGCATAAGCTGATACATGCCGGGAAGGGTCATGAGTTCACAACCGGTCTCCTTACAGATATCGATTATGGCCTTTCTCTCTGTAGCGGAAACGCTGGGAATAGCCATGTAGATCTTAGTTACGTCCAGATCCTTAACTGCTTTAGGGATCATCTCCCTGCCGCCTACGATGGGGATGCCGTCGATATCCCTGTGCCACTTGTTCGGGTTGTCGTCGATGATGGCGACTACCTTCTCGTTCACGAAGTTCTTCTGCTTCAGTTCGCGGATGACGATGGTAGCAGCAGCACCGGCGCCGATTACCATGGCATTGGTGGGATCTGTCTTCGCCCTCTTATTTCTGAGAAGAAGTATGAAACGATACGAGAACCTAATACCTGTTGTCAGTATGAACTGCAGTACGGCTCCCATGGGATAGTATGACAAAGGCATCCTCTTTAAAGCGATGTCGGGGAAGCCTATCCTGAATATCAGTGCGATCAGAACGACCTGGATCACTATGGTGACCGCATTGGCATACACCGCTCGCTGAAGCTCAGTGTAGCTTGCGAACCGCCACATGCTCTTATACATCTTGAAATATCTGAATACCAAGATGCAGAGCACTGCATATATTGGAGCAGCTATGAGCCATACTCTGAAGTACGCTCCCTGGATGGCAGTGTACTTAAGGTCAAATCTGAGCCAGAGTGCAACAAAGTATGCTATAGTCACAGCAAAAACGTCATAGACACCCAGATATGTAGCTATCAGCTGGGCATGCCTGACGTTTTTTATATTCTGATCAACTATTTTTTCTATGCTTGATGGTTTCTTATCCATTTGATTATCATTCTCTCTTCTTATAATGTCCTAATCAGGAATACTCATCAAAATATTATATCAAAAATTCATTCTCAATTCAACATTAAGTGTTGATTACAAGAAAAATACCGAGATTATATCCAGATTGGTCCTCTGCCGATATTTCGTACATAGGGCCAAAGATATCGTCAAAAGCTTATTTTCAAAATTGCGTTGTCGCTGTTTATCCTTTCCATGTGATCAAGCATTTCATGATGGCCGCACAACAAAGCCCATGACCGATCCAATAATAACCACTGTCTCAGCCGATAGTTTTACTTTGTCCCTATAAGGGCTCATCTTTTGACTTTCCCTCCGATGAACGGATCAATGTATTCCTTCATTGTGATTTGATCCGCCGCGATGTCCCCTGAAGTTGCTGGCGAATGTATTCTTCTATCCTTTTGCATTCTTACCAACTGCTTCTACATGGTACCCGTTGCACCAGAAATGTCCATTGTCATATTTGTATTTGAGATTAGCATGTCTGTCAAAGACCATCATGAAAATCTTTCCCTTGATATACACAACGATATTGGCCACGCTGTACTTGAGCGCGTGGCTATGAGTGCAACGAGTCTTTTAACTTTGTCAGTAAATACAAGAGATATACCAACGCTTCTGAGATACTGATCGTAAGAGAGTTCAAGAAACTTTATGCCACAGCCAGAGACATCGCTGATAAGTTCCATACTTCTGATTCTAATGTCCTAAATATCTTTGATAAGTATGTCAACATGCAGCGTCTCCCCTTAAGTGATGCCATAAGCATCGATGAGGTATATCTGAACATGGATGACCAAGGAGCGTGATGAACTTAAGTACATCGAGTACGACGACGATTACACCATTTAAGCAGTACTAGATCCATCCCAATTTAAATAGCCGAGACTGATTTCAATCTCGGCTTTCATTATTCAGTTTTGGCCCTAAAATCAGGCCATAATTGTTGACCCTAATTTCAGACCCTAAAATTCATTTCTTAAAATCCTTCGCAGGCCCTAAGAATTGACCCCAAAAAACTTTGGGAAACCCTAAAAACTTTGATTACCCGCATATACTTGAATTGCTTTGATTTTCAGTAGTACCAACATAATAACTCAAACACCAAATATTACTGCTCATCTTTCTTGTTTTTTGTTCGAACAAACAGGTTTGTAACCATAGGCCAGAAGAAAACCGCGGGTAAGTGGACGAACACCATCCAACTTGAAGAAGTAATAGTCACAGCACCAAAACCCAGTACTATCATTATTACATAAATGATTTTTTCAGATATTGCGTTCCCCTTCAAAATATAATAGAACTGTAAAAGACATCCTATCGCTGACATTACTGTAATCACCAGAAGCCCTATTCCTGCAGGTAAACCTGCCCCATATGCGACCTGCAAACATGCATTATGCGCATTAGTGCTCGCATAAAACCTTGTGCCCGAATACACCCTGTCTCGTTCTTCTTTGCGGTGTCCTGTTAATCTGATATTATCGATATAATCCATCCAAATCCCCCATCTTCCAGATGAGAAATTGTAATTCAAATACTCCTCATCTCCCAAACCTTGTGTCGCTCTTCCTTCAAGTTTTTCTGTCAAGTCATCCATATCCAGATATTCATCATAACTTCCATGCAACTGGAACGTTGGAATTATTTTTGAGACAGCAAGCTTAGCAGTTGTAAACATCCAAAACATTACGAAGTAAACAACAATACATACAATAACAAAAATCGCAACTAATTTCAAAAACCCCTTCAGAGTATACCTTTTTCTTTTTAGTTCAATAAGCGCAATGACAAGCATGAATGCTATCTGCGCGAACATTGCAATAAATGCAGTTCTGGAGCATGAGAAAATAGCAAGAGATGTTGTAATTGCAGCAATAGCAATTCCTAAACCCTTTTTCCCCGATCTCATAAGCAGAAGGCCTGCCGGCATAATAGTCGTACAAAGGACTCCAAGTTCATTTTGGTTGTGAAGAATACCTCCAAACTGTTCCGTAGTTATAGGTCGGCCAAACAGAAACGAAATTACAGTAAAAAATATGATAAAAGCCGCAGATGCTATTGACATACGGTATACGATACTATCCTCACGATTGTAAAAGAAAACCTGTAGTAACGGTATTATAAACAAGAATGAAAAAGCTATCAAAGAATACCCGATCTGTGTGTATTTAATAGCCGAAATACCATAAAATATTCCTATTACAAACTGTGCTGCCAGTACCAACTTAACGGCAATACTTTTATCAAACTTTTCCCTTTTTTTAATGACATACAGCAGTGCCGGAGATGTCAGCACTACTCCAATCATAATCTTAAGAGAATACGCATGTGACGTAAACAGCACCATCAAGGTAGCTGAAGACAATAGCAGGAAAAAAACTATTATTTCTATTTTATCGATTCTTTTATTATTTATCATGGTTTTTATTTGATATAGCTGTTGATATAAATGATTTTTTCTTCCAGCTCGTCAAAATCTGCTGCCGAAACAATATAGAATCCCTCACGATCTCTGCTGGACATTATTTCTCTCTTATCCATTTTATTAACGTACATCCTTTGAATCATATCAGATACATTACTGTTGATATTTATGTACGAATCAAAACTAAAGTAGCGAACAGCAGATACTCTGCTGAATTTCTTTTCAATGTCAACCTCCTCATCCAACGCGCATAATACAGTTGCCTTCACCATGTCGACGCCTGTAGATAATGGTACCAGATCGGTAGTAATATAGTCACCACCAAGCCGAGCACCGACCTCTACGATCTTTGCACCTTTTTCCGTAACTATAAGCTCAGCATGAGCCGGTCCGGAGCTGATGCCGAGCGCTCTTACGGCATCTATAGCAACCGCCTTGATCTCATTTATGACTTCTGCCGGAAGTCTTGAAGGCTGCGTATGCCCCATCTCTACAAAATGAGGCGCCCCTGTAGTAATTTTATCAGTTATTTGGATTACGTTCGGTTCATCTGTAACGAATATCTCTACGCTGACTTCAGGTCCAACCATATATTCCTCAATAAGGACCGCTCCATCAGAGCAATTATTCCTTGCATATCTGTATGCAGGCAGAGCATCCTCGGCTTTTTCAACCAAAGTAACTCCACGGCTTCCGGAATTATCAGATGGTTTCACAATAAACGGAAGCGGGAACGACTTACTGTTCTGTATAAAATCGTTTTCATTATTTGAAACATAATAAAGAGGAATAGGAACATTGCCTTTTTTAAGGGCTTCCCGCATTGCTCCCTTGTTTGTCACTTTCAAAGCGGTATCTTCTGAAATAGTATGTAAGCCGAGCGCCTCACCAACTTTGGCAACGACCTTCATCGGTCTGTCGCTACATATAGTCATTATCCCGTCGATCTTTTTTTCTTTTGCAAGTTTCAGGATCGCATCGCAGTCGATCGTACTGATATTGTAAAACTCATCAGCGTAACCTATTCCTGTTGCCTTTTCATCCATATCGACTACGATAGTTTTTATGCTACTCTCTTTTGCTGATAATATAGCCGGGACCTGAAGTTCACTTGCTCCCAATATTAATACCTTTTTTTTATACAAACTCTCCATTTTTAAATCTCCCAATCAAATTGGTTTTCTTGACCCACAAAAAAGCAGCGATAAGCACGCAAGCTAATGAGACTGCACTCGCAGTATATGCCAACACATCTCCGAAAAAGGTATGAAATATGCAATTCACAACAATGATTCCAATGATAGCAAAGTAAATACCCAGTTTCATTTTGTGCCATACACACATCGAAATGATCGTCCTTCCCCAAAAGAATACTATATAAGAGCATCCCGTCGCTATAGCCGCTCCAGTTCCACCGTATATCGGTATCAGAATCATATTAAAAATAATATTAGTACCTCCGGAAAGAGCTGATGTGACTATATTATATTTTGTTTTCCTTTTAAAACCTATACCTACTGCAGTCGTTTCAGAAACAGTATACAGTACGGGATATATCAAAAGAAAAGGAAATATCCGTATTGCTTCAACGAAATCATCTCCCAACACCAGACCTACCAAATTCTTTGCAAGAAGAAGCATAAGACAAATCGAAGTCATCGCTACACAGATAAATCTGCTGACCAACTCAAAATACTCAAAATTCTTTTTTTCTTCATACCATCTGTATGCCACAGGAGTCCAGTATAATGTGAAACATGATTGAAGCACGCTTAACACAGAAACTATTTTAAAAGCTGCAGTATATAGTCCAAGTTCCTCATAAGTACATAACGTCCTAAGCATTACTTTATCCATAGACGTAAGGATCCATCCTATCGCAAAAGCCGGTACAAGCGGCAACCCGAACTTAAGCATGCGGCTAATGATAGGTTTTTCAAGTTCATTTACACTTAGATGCAAACCTCTTATGACAGTGAAATACAGTATTGTACCGTTGATCACTTCTGCCAGCGATGCAGCGTATACAACACTTCGGAAACTCTTTTCGTATGAGAGCAGCAAAATAATCGTTAACGCCAGTATCAAACATTTCAGTAGTATCGTATATAGAGAATATCGCAGACCATCCTCCTCCATCCTGATTTTCAGCAGAGCAAAATTTTGTATTATCATAAACGGAAGAAGCAGTGCTAATGAGAACACTGGTAGAAACTCATCGTAATTATCAAATAACAGGAAACTGACCCTTTTATTAAAAACTACAGTCAATATACTTACTACAAGTACAAGAGCCACAGGGATTATCATAGCATTTGACAACAGTTTTCTCATATTATTCCTGTACAAGTTGAACTCCCTGACAAAAGCCTGATCCATCCCAAGATAAACTATCGTGGAAACCGTGCTTTGAGCGAGGGAAAACATACCGGCCTTACCATATTCCTCCGGGCTTATAATATAGGTTATAAGTGGTACGGTAATGAAACTTATCACTGCCCCAACTATAGGCCCGATAGAAAAAGCTCCAATTTTCTTCAGTATTTTATCCATTGAACACCTTCAGCCACTTGCCTTTTACCGCCTCCCATGAATACTCCCTGTAAATAATCTCTGCATTTCTTTTTACATTTACAGAAAGAGTTCCATCCAATATTCTTACGATACACTCCGGTAGTTCTGACAAACTATCGTATTTTATGTAATCTACACCATCTGCATCGAACTTATCATATTTGAGCCAGGATGGATTGATCAAAACACTGCCTGCATATACGCACTCTCTAATTGACCCTGATAATCCATCTGATACCTGAGCGTGGATCATGATATCCGTTGCAAGCCTGAGTTTGGCTATATCACCAAGATCAAACGACTCCGTAAGAACAACGTGACTAATACCACATTTGTCCAGTTCTTCTCTTATGATGTCAACGTAACTGCCATCGCATCCATATCCCAGATGTATGATTAATTCTATCTTTTCTTTATAATATTGGGGCAGGCCGGACAATCTTCTGATTACTTCAATATGCTGCTGTTCCTTTCTCCCGTTATATCCTATGGCAATACTAGTTTTGTCTGAATCAAGCCCAAAAAAAGCCTTACAATCACTCTTATTAAGGTCGCACTCCCGGATATAGTCCAATGCAGGGCTGCCAAACCCTATGTATACACATTTACTGTCATAGACCTCACCATAAAAGGATCTCAGTTTATCATGCATTTGTTTGGTCCCGATATTAATACAGTCGCAAACATCCATGAGCCCCCTCATGACATTCGCCTCTTTTTCACTGATTCTAAGTATGTCAGATCCCCAAAACGTAACGACACATTTTGCTTTAGTCTTTTCTACTAATCCTTTGATGATATCTGCCTGAATTGAGTGCGGCGGACTTTGTATATCCACAAGTTCCAGATCGTTTATTTCTTTGGATAACCTTTTAAATGTTTGTCTATACTTCAGGACTCTTTCTATCTTATTCTTTGCAGTAAGGTCTTCAATTACTACACCAAGGTTTTTATAAAATACTGCTTCTTCATCAGTGAGTCCGTAATAATCAGTTACTATTATTTTTCTGTCTCTTCCGCGATGAATATGTTTAGTATATTCCTTAGTCCAAACTGATTTTGCATTCCCTACAACCAAGACTGATTTCATCTTTTCTCCTATACAATCTTATCGTACTTGAATAAATCTATATATTTGCCGTCTTCAATGTCCTTTTTATAATCCCTCATCATGATTTCAAAGTCAGCATACTCAGGCGTATAACCGAAATCTTCATGCGCCTTTTCAACTGAAAACAAGAAAGAAGGCGTATTATTATTGACGTTCGGGTCATATTTGATTTCCGACTGTTTAAAAGGATCAGACGCAAATACCTTTGCAATGATCTTAGCCTGTTCTTCCAGCGTTACGCCTCTTCCCGATGTCATATTATATAAACCATACGTATCGGGGCTGTTGATTGCCAAATAAAATGCATGCGCAACATCTTTGACATATACTACATCCCTGCTCAGGTCCTTATCGCCGAAAATAGTAATGTCATCACCATTTACGGCCTTTTCCATGAAAATCTGCAGACCGGATTTTTTTACCACACCGTTTATTCTTAAACTGCCATGAGGCCCGACACCATATACCGGTGGAAGCCTGAACCACGCATTTTTCATACCATACTGCTGGTTATAGTATTCCATAACATCTGATGCAGCATTTTTTGAAAATACATAAACAGCATGATCTCCGGAATATTTGTACCCTCTTGGTTCCTGCTCAGTAATTGCTTTATCTTTGCACCAGGAATTAGCTACATCTGCGTATGAACATGTGGAAATAACTCTTTTTATACCCCTTTTTCTGGCAAATTCGAGTACATTTATTGTACCAATGGTATTGACATAAAAGTAATCCGCTGCATTTTCCTCACTGACCAAGTCAGCCTCTGAGTTAGCAGGCAATAATCCACTTAATAGAATAATCCCGTTGACACTATCAGGTAGTTTTCTAAAGTCTTCTTTTTCTGTCAAGTCAAGATTACAGTATTCTACACCCTTTGATTCATAGTATTCCCTGAATTTATTGTTTCTTCCCGTCACACAAACTTTTGAGCCTTGTTTAAGAAACTCATCTACTGTGTGAACGCCTATAAAGCTTGATGCTCCTATGATTAGTACCATTTTTCCCTCACATGATAAATCAATTTCAGAGTAAAAATAATTAAAACAGAATTAGCATATCCAAAACTTTTTTACAGTCTCCAGTATCTCATTCCAGATGCCTTTAACTCATCCATTCTGTAAAGGCTCTTTACGTCTACGAGAACCTTCTCCTCATCCTTAAGATCGTCCTTGAACATTTCCTTGAGCCTGCTCATGGACATTGATCTGTACTCGTTATGGCCTACTGCTACGATGATGCAGTCTGCCTTGGGAAGTTCCTCGAAAGGAACGAGGTCTACGCCGTACTCCGCCTTAGCTACTTCGGGGTCTGCCCAGTCATCAGTAACGATAGGCTGGATGTCGAACTCCTTAAGTCTGTTGATGATGTCCACTACCTTGCTGTTTCTGGTATCAGGGCAGTTTTCCTTGAAGGTGACGCCGAGGATGACTACTGTAGCCTTCTTAGGTGCCATTCCTGCCTCGATCATTTCCTTGATGGCGGCATCAGCAACATATGCTCCCATGCTGTCGTTCACCTTACGGCCGTTCAGTATGATCTGGCTGTGATATCCAAGCTTTTCAGCAGCGTTTGTCAGATAGTACGGGTCGACTCCGATGCAGTGTCCGCCTACAAGACCGGGTTTGAATCCAAGGGCGTTCCACTTGGTGTTCATTCCATCAAGAACTTCGTTGGTATCGATTCCCATCCTGTCGCAGATAAGAGCGATCTCATTCATGAATGCGATGTTGATATCTCTCTGGCTGTTCTCAACTACCTTTACTGCCTCAGCTGTCTTGATATTTGAAACGGGGAATGTGCCCGCCTTTATAACTATATCATATACCTTCTGGATCTCCCTTGAGGATTCCTCATCCATCCCGGAGACGACCTTCCTGATGTTGGTGAGAGTATGAACTCTGTCACCGGGGTTGATCCTTTCAGGGGAATACCCAATCTTCCAGTCAACTCCGCACTTGAGTCCGGATTCCCTTTCGATAATGGGAACGCAGATGTCCTCGGTAACTCCGGGATATACTGTGGACTCGAATACTACGATGGTTCCGGGCTTGATGTTCTGACCAACTGTTCTGGATGCTCCCTCTACGGGTCTCAGATCCGGGCTGTTATCATCCTTTACAGGTGTAGGTACAGCTACAACGATGAATCTGGCTTCACTGAGTTTAGCAGGATCATAGGTGAAGTCTACAGTTGTGTTCTTGATGGCTTCTCCTACTTCGTTTGTGGAGTCGATACCGTTTCGGTACTCTTCAACTCTTTGTTTATTAATGTCGAAACCGATTACATTGATGTGTTTTGCAAATTCTACAGCTATGGGCATACCTACATAGCCAAGGCCAACTAAAGCGAGTTTTTCTTTGCCCGAGATCAGACCGTTATAGATATTATTGAATTCCATTTTCTTCTCTCTCCTGTTTATTATAAACACTCATTGATGGCGTTTACTACTTCGTTTACATCTTCCTGTGTGAGGTAAGGGTGCATGGGAAGACTCAATACGGTTCCACAAAGTCTCTCAGTCACCGGGCAGTCAGCCTCTGCGCTGTATGTTCCCTCGAAAGCTCCCTGAAGGTGCATCGGCTTGGGATAATATACCATTGTAGGGATTCCCTTTGCCTTTAACGTTGCCTGAAGATCAGCCCTTACGATATCAGCGGGAAGCTGTGTGGTGAACTGAGCCCAGCTGGATCTGAATCCCTCTGGTACGAGAGGAAGTGTCAGACCTGCGTCCTTGAGTGCTTCCATGTACATGTCAGCAGCCTTGTTCACGTCGTCCAGTTCGTAGTCTGCGAAAGCCTTGAGCTTCGGCATGAGGATGGCAGCCTGAAGTGTATCGAGTCTGCTGTTCATACCGATCCTGACGTTGTTATATTTATCGTTTGCGGATTTTCCGTGTACGCAGATGCTTCTTAAGTATTCAGCCCACTCGTCGTTATCGGTGAATACCGCACCGCCGTCTCCGTAGCAGCCGAGAGGCTTGGCGGGGAAGAATGAGGTGGTGGAGATATCTCCGAAGCTGCATGCCATCTTGCCGTCAATGCTTCCGCCGAAGCCCTGGGCAGCGTCTTCCATGAGAAGCAGTCCGTACTTCTCGCAGACGGGTCTGATCTTAGTATAGTCTGCCGGAAGCCCGAAGAGGTCTACTGCTACAACTGCTTTAGGTGTGTACTTGCCCTCTTCCTTCACCTTGATAATAGCTTCCTCAAGCTTAACAGGATCCAAGTTGAAAGTTCTCTCGTCCACATCTACATAGATGGGAGTAGCTCCCTCGAATGCAGGGCACTCTCCTGATGAGAAAAAGGTGAAGTCGGGTACGAATACCGCGTCTCCTTCTTTAACTCCCCATGCCATCATTGCAAGGGTGATGGCGTCGGTTCCGTTAGCGCAGGTTATGCAGTGCTTGACTCCTACATATTCAGCAAGCTGTGCCTCAAGAGCTTTTACCTGAGGCCCTGATATAAACTGAGCAGATGCCAGCACCTCCTGGATGCCTGCATCGATATCGTTCTTTAATACCTGATACTGTTTCTTTAAATCTCTGAATTGCATATTTACTTTTCCTTTAATCCTTCCTCAGTTTCCTCATACTGTCTCCCACAGGTCACACACTCGAGGTCATCTTTCAAAATCGCTCCACATTCACAGACCCAGCCGATCTGTCTTGCAGGTACTCCTGCCATGAGTGCGTGATCACGTACGTTCTTCGTTACTACTGCGCCTGCGGCGATCATAGCCCAGCGTCCAATATTATGTCCACAGACGATCGTGGCATTAGCTCCTACCGTAGCGCCCTCCTTAAGAAGCGTCTTCTTGTAGCCTGCGCTTCCCTTAGGATACTTGGCACGAGGTGTAAGATCGTTGGTGAATACCATGGAAGGTCCACAAAACACATAATCTTCCATCTCTACTCCCTCGTATACAGATACGTTATTCTGAAGCTTACATCCATTTCCGATCTTAACATTGTTTCCAACGTTTACGTTCTGTCCGAGAGAACAGTTCTCACCGATCTCAGCGCCCCTTAATATATGTGAAAAATGCCAGATCTTGGTCCCTTTTCCTATTTTTACATTGTCATCAACATAGCTTGATTCATGTACAAAGTATTCTGACATTCTAGAATTCTCCTTTCATGTCTGTACTTGCAAAATCCTTGAGCGGAAGTTTGACTGGTTGTCCGGTCTTTTGGCTCTTGTAGATAGCGAGTACCATCTCCAAGGCATTCTTTCCTGCAACTGCGTCTACGTAAGGCTTCCTGTCATTTCTGATGGCATCCATGAAGTCTGCAAACAGGCTGGTGTGGCCATTTCCATAAACGTTTGAGGTCTGCTCTTTAAGTCCTTTTTTCTCTCCATCCTCTTCAGTCTCATCCTCGAAATCCCAGACATCAATGTTATTTGTAGAAGTTCCTCCAATCTTAACGGTTCCCCTCTCTCCGAAGATATATAGAGTCTCCTCAAGATTCTTCGGATACACGTTGGTGGTTCCTTCGATAGTTGCAATAGCTCCGTTCTTGAACTTGATTACTGCCATTCCAACATCCTCCGCTTCAAGATAGTCGTGGAACTGCTGACGGGTAGCTCCGTAAACCTCATCTACTTCGTTTCCGAACATCCATCTCAGTAGGTCGATACCATGGATACACTGATTCATAAGACAGCCACCATCATCCTGCCATGTGCCTCTCCATGGTGCCTGATCATAATAGCCTTTATTTCTGTTCCATCTTACATGAATAGAGCCATGGGAGAGTCTTCCGAATCTGTCTGCTTCGATGGCCTTCCTTAGTTCCTGGATGGCAACATTGAATCTGTTCTGGTGGCAGGCAGCTACCTTTACGTTCATCTTTTCGCTCAGTTCGATGATCCTGTCAGCATCAGTCATATTCATGGCCATGGGCTTTTCGATAATGCAGTGGACCCCGTGTTCTATGCAAAAGATAGCGATTCCCGCATGAGGTCCGCTTTCCGTCGCGATACTTACAAAATCAGGCTTGCATTCCTCAAGCATAACTTTATAATCTGTATATCTTTTGATATCCGAATCCTGAAGTTCATGCTTTGCAAGTAAATTCTCCATTGCTTCAGGAAGCACATCGCATACCGCGACGATATCAAGTTTGTTGTTTATTGCAGCCTTCATATGATTTGTCGCTATACGGCCGCATCCGATTAGTGCATATTTCATCTTTCCCTTTCTCCATTATATACTATTGATAAAAGTTTCAGCTAATTTATTGTATGTATATTTTTCCAAGATTGCCCTATGGCCCCTTTCGCCCATGGTTTTCCGATCATTCGGATCCATCTCTTTAAGCTTGAGTATAGAATCCATAACCGCCTGCTCGTCATCTGGATCACACTGAAAACCGCAATCATATATTTTCACAAGTGTGTCCGGAGCGTCAAAGGCACAAATTGTCGGGATTCCTCCCATCATTGAATCATACATCTTATTCAAACAAAGTCCAAATCTATATAACGGTGATGTTGCACCAGTCATGTATGAGCAGTCAAAGTGTTTCAAAAGGTCAGGAATTGATTTCTTTGAAACAGATGGAAGGAAAAAGGCATTTGAGATTTTTTCGTTTTCTTTTCTTTTTATAAGTCTTTCCTTCTCTACTCCATCCCCAACAAACACGAAAATGATATCATCATGCTGCTCTTTTATTTTAAGTGCCAGGTCCAAACTTCTATCCAGTGCATTGGATAATGCGTGACCTCCAAAGTAACCTACGATGAAATCATCTTCATGCTTCTTAAAAAACTCCTCATGGCTTTCAGGTAGCTTTTCAGAGTTCTTCCACTCGTCAACATCCACACCATTTTGAATATTGATGAATTTATCAGGACGAAGCCCATGTTTTGACATGTAGTCGTCCGCATAAGGGAGAAGTGATACACATTTGTCGCAGTGTTTATATGCTGAATCCTCCGCTATTTGCATCGCTACGACAAACGGATGCATTTTTGACATGCCTCCTACTTCGTAAAGCGTTGCAGGCCACATATCATGGACTTCATGGACGTATCTAGCATTGGCGATCCTGGCTATCCTCTGTGCGGGATAAGTGTCCAAAGGATAAGTTGAAGATGAAATTACCACATCAGGAGTCCAATGTCTTGCTATTTTGCCGGCATTCATATAAAGCTTTCGCACGAACCGTTCCATAGTGATGGCTCTTTTCATGCCATTTCCACTATACTCCCCGGTCTTTATCCATACATATTCGATCCCATCAATGACTTCAGAAGTAAAATCTTTATTTACAGATGGATTTTTCTTTCTTAAATGTGAATAATCACCCGCGATCACAGTTACTCTATGACCCATCCTTACCCATTCTCTGGATAAATAATATGGCCTGAATTCCATGCCCATATCCGGAGAACCTGCGTAATGTTCGATATATAATATATTCATTTAAAATTCCTGCCGAAAACAGCCAATACGGTTTTAACCATAGTAAGCAAATCCCTTGAAAAAGAATAGTGTCTTAAGGATTCAAGATTCCACATCATCTTCGATGGAAGAACATCCTTCACATAAGCAGAGTCCACATCTTCAACGTTCTTAAGCATTTTACTTTCATCTTTATACTTAATGCTGGCTTCTGATGTTATACCTGCAGGTAACAGAAGAGTAGCAAAATACTCCGGTTCATACATTTTTACGTATTTTACCGCTTCCGGTCTTGTCCCCACAAAAGACATCTTCCCAAGCAATACGTCGATAAGCTGTGGGAACTCATCCAGTCTCAACCGTCTTAAATGTCGACCTACCTTCGTGATCCTGCTGTCTTTATTTGCAGTGATCTCAGCGCCAATCTTGTCTGCGTTTACCACCATAGTTCTGAATTTATGTATCCTAAAATGTTCACCATACGCAGTGACCCTTTCCTGGCGGTATAATGCCGGGCCCTCCGAGTCCGCCTTTATAAGCAAGGCTATTATTGCCATTGGAACAGCCAATAGGATCATCATAATCAGCGCTGTGACAATATCGAATGCTCTTTTAATTACCAGAGACGACCTTTTTTTATCCAATATTTCATAATATGGCCTTACCTCCGGAATCCTCATGAAATCCGGAAGTTCTTCCCATTTTCTGAGCATTTTGTCTATCTCTTACCCTTTCAAAATATCCGTCAGCTCTTCACATATAAAATCAACGTCATCATCCGAAAGCAAAGTGTGCAGAGGAAGTGTTATGAGATTATGATAGTAGTCATATGAGTTAGGAAAATCTTTTATGTCCCATCCTAATAGTTTATAGGCTGTCATCATAGGCAGAGGCTTGTAATGCACATTTGTCGGCACTCCTCTTTCAGCCAATTTGATTATCAACTCATTCCTCTCTTGTTCAGTTATACCAGGTATCCTGATAAGATATAAATGTCCGCTGCTATCCATGTATTCAGTATGATGTTTAATGTGCGTTATGCCAAGTTCATCACAAGTACGGTCATATTTGTTTATGATTTCTTTACGCCTTTTGATCAAACCGGCATACCTGTCAAGCTGTCTCAACCCAATGGCCGCCATTATGTCTGTCATATTACACTTATACCATGGCCCGACAATATCATATTCCCATGAACCTATCTGTGTCTTGGCTAAGGCATCCTTACTCTGCCCGTGAAGTGACAGAAGCTGAAACATCTTGTATATTTCCTCGTTTTCAACTCCCTCTATCGGCTTCCAGGTAGCCGCACCACCTTCGGCAGTAGTAAAATTCTTGACAGCATGAAATGAGAAACTGCTGAAATCGGCGATCGCCCCGCAGTATATCCGTTCTCCTTTAAATATCCTTGAAGCGCCCAAACTATGAGCACAATCTGCAACTACGGCAACTCTGCCCAACGATTTCTGTATGCGCGAATACAGATTCCCAAGTGGTGTGCCATCAGTCTCAGCAGGTTTGAAAAGGTGTTTCTTTTTTTCTACGATATCAAATACCCTTTCATAGTCACAAATTATACCTCCGAGATCTACGCAAATAATTGCTTTGGTCTTCTCATTTATCGCCGCTTCCAGACTGTCATAGTCCATTTCAGGCATACCAGTTACAGTATCCCCGCTCTTCTGTATATCAACAAAGACGATATTGGCCCCGCAGTGCACTGCAGCAGAAGCTGACGCAGTGTACGTATAAGCCGGAACGATTACCTCATCTCCCGGTCCTATGCCGAGGATCCTAAGATCAAGCTCTTCAGCAGCAGTAGCGGAATTCAGACAGACTACTTTGTTAGAATAGCGCATCTTATTGCCATCTTCGCCACAATCCACGTCCGTCTTTCCTGTTTCAATAAAAGCTGCCAGCCTTCTTTCTAATAGTTTTGTCCTAGGTCCGGTAGTGATCCACCCTGATTTTAAAGCTTCCGAAACTTCAGATATTTCATATTCTGAAATATCCGGAGGGCTGAAATTGATTTTTCTTCTATCCATTACTAACTTCCTTTGTTATAGATTTATCCAGATAATAAATGATATCTCATATAGCAATATCATAGCAATATATTATATCATAAGAAGAAAATAAAGACAACATCATTGTCACAGTTCATAAGATCTACATCCTGCTCTCAGGATCGGAGATTACCGCATTTAACACACCCTAACGAGCACAATAAAAGAATCAGTTATTCTCAACTGATTCTTTTATAAACAGTATTATTCTATAAACACTATAGTCCCTACGGAAGCCTCAGAATAGAGCTTTGCAGCGGCATTAAGAGGCATATTTACACATCCGTGGGAACCCCACCAGGTATACGTATTACCTCCGAAGTAGCCATCTTTATCCTTAAAGTCATGAAAACCATATTCTGATCCATAGAATGCTATCCAGTAAGATACCAGAACATCCCACTCTTCGCCTCCTGCCTGACCCTTCAACCGCACATTTCTTGCTTTGTAACGTACAGAATATGTTCCTTTGGGTGTATCATATATTCCTTTCATTCCTGTAATTACAGGAGTATCTAATACTAATACTCCGTTTCTAACATACTTCAGATTCTGAGATGAAATATTCACCAGTATATACGTTGCATATCCTTTGTGAGCACGTCCGGAAATCGAATACTCATAATCTGTCTTTGATACAACACCTGTCTCCTTATCAGGTTTTACCAAATATCCGTTCAGTAAAAAATCCCTCTTTACTACACTGCCGTCGGTATTCATGTAATAATAGACACTACCAAAAGATATATATCTGTTATGATAGAATGCTCCCGTCGGACCAGCGAAATATCTCTTTTCATTTCGCTCTACCCATTCATTGACAGATATCTCACCATTTTCCTCGGCATTATAGTACTCTCCATTACATTTGAATATCATATCAACGACTACGCTTCCGTCTGAATTCATGTAATAACGTGTAGAACCAAACGAAATGAACCTGTTATGATAAAATGCGCCGGTCGGCCCGGGGAAGTAGCGTTTCCCATCGCGCTCGACCCATTTATTCATCGATATGATCCCATTTTCTTCAGCATTATAATAACTACCGTTTAACTTAAATATGGAATCTTGAATAGCGCTTCCATCTGAGCTCATATAGTAGTATATACTTCCGAAGTGGATAAACTGATTCCTGTACAGTTCTCCACCTGCTCTTGCAAAATACTTTTTCCCATCGAACTCAATCCATCCAGCATCTTTCTTCACAATTCCATCTTCTGCCGCATAGTAAGGTTTACCATCCGAAGCAGTGAAAAGCCCGACCTGAACGCTGCCGTCGGATCCCATGTAATAGTAAGTATTTCCAAAATGAATAAACTGATTCCTATATAATTCTCCCCCGTCTTTCGCAAAAAACCTTTTGCCATCGTAGTCGATCCAGCCTGCATCTGTCTTAACTACCCCGTCTTCAGCAGCAAAATAATGCTTGCCATCTGTAGCAGTGAACAGTCCAATCTGTGCGCTTCCATCAGGCCCCATATAGTAGCGGATACTTCCAAAAGATATGAACCTGTTTACATAGAAGGCTCCTGTAGGGCCAGGGAAATACCTCTTACCGTTATACTCGACCCATTCATTCATAGATATCCTTCCATCAGAGGCGGCGTAATAATAGTTGTTGCCATATCTGAAAATGGTATCACGCAAAAGTCTTCCGGATGAATCTAGATAATAATAATCATAAACCCCCGTATGTATCATTCGGTCTACAAACAAAACGCCGGTTTGACTTGCAAAATATCTATTATCCTCAAAATCGACCCATCCATTCTTCTGTATCAGGCCGTTCTCATCATAGTAATAATAGTTTCCGTTTACCCGTTCTATGCGAGCAAGACTCGTTTCAGGCAAATCTGATGACTCATCATTTTGGGTGCTATCATCAGGAGCCACGTCATAGGCGCTTTGAGTTTCAGCAGATGAACCTTCCTGATCTCCTATATCGTTGATCTCCTCGGATACATCGCTATCTGATGAAAGGTTGTCTGAACCACTTTCATCCGAATCAGTAAGATTAATGTCTGACGCCATTCCTGTACCTGTATCGTCCTCTTCTAAGTCTAATGTCTCAGAATCATAGTTAGACATATCGGTCTGAACAGGATCGATAGAATCCGCAAACGTGAGATCAGTCACAAAGAAAATCAACGCTAAAAAAACTATGATCAGCACAAACCATCTAATCGATTTGGCCATATAAATATCCTCCTGTAACAATCGCTAATTTAGTTATACCTGCTATTTTAAAAAATATCATCAATACTAATTAAGCCAATAGTTCATATCAACATATCCGCTTATTCCATTTACCGATCCACTATCGGTATACTGCCAGAATGAATAGTCCCCTTCGTATTCACAACGGTCATAATATTGGGCTGCCCAGACATCATATTGCAGCTGTGTCATATCCAACTGGTTTTCAAGCCAATATGTGCTGGCGTATATCATAGGAGTCTTTCCATTAGCGATCACCTGTTCGCAGAATGCTTTTACGACTTCAGTCCTCTTACTTACCGATATGTTGTTGTGTCTGCATATTTCGCCATCAATGATCAACGACTCGGTGTCTATAACTACCGGCAATTCGATATTATATTGGCTTGTCTTACTGCATATATAATTTGCTTCTTCAATAGCTTCGGATACATTTATCGCTTGTGTGAAGAAATATACACCTACTTTTATGCCATTATTAATAGCGCCTATAATATTATCATTGTATTTGCTATCTTCGTATATCTTGCCAGCAGTACCTCCTCTGCCACCAACTCTAATAAATGCAAAGTCAATACCGCTGCTCTTTACCGCAGTCCAGTTTATATTACCCTGAAATTCTGAAACATCTATGCCCTTTAAACTCCCAAGAGGATAGCCTATCAATATACCATCTTCTCCGAACGTATATTTTCTGCCGGCTATGACCTGCTCTCCTGTTACAGCTTTGCAGTCAGGCCCCATATAGTAGTATATCGTCCCGAAGTGTATGAATTGGTTCCTGTACAGCTCACCACCTGCTCTCGCGAAATATCTGCCGCCTTCGTAGTCGATCCAGCCTGCATCTCTCTTCACTATGCCGTCTTCTGCAGCATAATATGGCTTGCCGTCTGATGCGGTGAATGTGCCTGTCTGCATGCTGCCGTCAGACCCCATATAGTAGTATATCGTACCGAAGTGTATGAACTGGTTCCTGTACAGCTCACCGCCTGCTCTTGCAAAATATCTGCCGCCTTCATAGTCGATCCAGCCTGCGTCTCTCTTCACTATGCCGTCTTCTGCAGCATAGTACGGCTTCCCGTCTGATGCGGTGAAAAGGCCTGTCTGCGCGCTTCCGTCAGACCCCATATAGTAATATATCGTACCGAAGTGGATGAACTGGTTCCTGTACAGTTCTCCGCCTGCTCTTGCAAAACATCTGCCGCCTTCATAGTCGATCCAGCCTGCGTCTCTCTTCACTATGCCGTCTTCTGCAGCATA
>JAZQAY010000107.1:0-8838 GCA_045545455.1 Anaerovoracaceae bacterium
GGACGTACTCTCCACCCTGACAATATGGCAGCGGGCCCCGCTTCATACGGTATGACCGATACCATGGGAAGGATGCATTCCGATGCACAGTTTGCCGGATCCTCATCAGTTCCCGCACACGTAGCCATGATGGGATACGTAGGAATGGGAAACAATCCCATGGTAGGAGCCACGGTTGCATGCGCTGTAGCCGTTGAGGAAGCTAACAAATAAAAACGCTTGAGAGGAAAACAACGTAATGAAAAAAAGCATATCACTGCTTCTGATCATGGCGCTTCTGATAGCCGGATTTACATATATGGGCAGTGTTATAAAAGAAAAAAACAGCAACAGCGACCTGAAGGTGACCATCATAGTACCGACACAGTCAGGGGACAAGGCTTTCAGCGACACAGCATACGAGGGCGGCAAGCTTCTCACCGATTACGGAGTGAACGTCAGCTATATCGAGTGCAAGGGTGAAGGCTATAAGCAGCAGATGATGAAGGCTGCGGGAGAATCCGATCTGGTCGTTTGTATCGGTCCTGAATTCTGGGAGATCACGGAGGTAACTCAGGAGTTCCCTTATACGAACTTTATCTGGTTATGTGACTCTGCTGACGAACCGCAGAATTACCCCAACCTTCAGAACGTGGTGTTCTCCGGCAATGAGGGTTCGTATATAATGGGGTACGTCGCAGCTGCTATGTCGAAAACCGGAGTTGTCGGCATAGTGGTTGGAGATGATGACAGGCAAAGCAACAGCATCATCGCAGGGTTCACCCAGGGAGCACGCCAGGTCAACGATACGGTGGAGGTGGTCACCGAAAATGCAGGTGGAAACTATGATGATTTTCAGCTCGGAATGGAGCTGGCAGACAGCCTTCTGAACAAGAGAGCGGATATCATATACCATCTTCCGGGAAAGACCGGAGAGGGAGTGCTTTCCGAAATAAAAAACAAGGGTGCATATTCCATATGCATAGGCAGAGATGCCAAGACCGACTATCCGCAGTATGATGACGTGATCCTCTGTTCCATGAGGGAAGAGGCAGGGATCGCCATCTTCAACCTGGTCAGGAACTACTATGACTATGGTACTTTCGAGGGAGGAACGACTCTCAATGCGGATTCATCAAGACGCTATATAAGCATTACATACGGCGATAAGAATTCAAAACAGCTCATGGATCTTGATCTTACGATCCAGATCAGCAGCCTGAAAACCAGAATAGTGAACAAAGAGATCATTGTGGATACCGCCGAATAAAACTACAACAGCAGAAAGGATCTAAAAACAGAATGAAAAAAGTTGCAGCAATTTTACTGGCAGTAGCCATGACCGTATGCCTCATGGCAGGCTGCGGAGCAGAAACAGTTAAACCTGACATCAGTCCTTACGACCAGCTTAATTATGAAGAATACCTTGAACTCCCTGATTATATGAGCTTTGATTTCGAAGCCCAGACTGTGGAAATAACGGATGAGCAGGTCCAGGCAGAGATCGACAGCAGGCTTCAGGCAGCTTCCACGGAGACAAAGGAGATCACAGAAGGAACTGTGGATAAGGGAGACAGCGTGACCATATCCTTCAAGGGTACTCTCGAAGACGGAAGCTCGCCGGAAGGAATGAATTCCGACGGATATGATCTTGTTCTGGGAGAAGCATCAATGATAGACGGCTTCCAGGAAGGTCTTTACGGCGCCACCATCGGAGAACCCGTTACGCTCGACCTTCAGTTCCCTGACCCCTATACAATGAACGAGGAACTTTCCGGGAAACCCGTTACGTTTGAAGTGACCGTCCTTAAGAAGAACGAGACCGTAATTCAGGAACTTGATGAGGAATTCATCAAAAAGGACAGCGAAGGAGAGGCATCAAATGAAGAGGAGTACAGGACATACATCAAGGACACTCTTCAGGTTCAGGCTGATGAAAATGCCTTGTTCGATGCAAAGACAGACCTCTATCAGCAGATCGTTTCAGGATCCAACGTACTGAAGCGTCCGGATGGAGAGGTGGAGGCTCTTACGGAAAGCCTTAAGGAACAGTACAAGAACTACGTTGAATCAAACGGAGCAAACTGGGACGAATACCTCGAAGCTATCGGCGGTGAAGAAGCATACAATGAAGGGATCGCTCAGCTTGCGGAAACGCAGATCGATAATAAGGTAGTTGTATTCGGACTCTGCAATAAGGAGGGCCTTGAGCTGTCCGATGCGGAGTTTACTGAAGAACTCATGAAATACGTTGAAGCAGCAGGCGGAGAGAGCATCAAGGATTTCGAAGAGAAGTCCGGAATGACTATCGATGGATTTATCGATATGTATGATCTCGATGCGGAGATCTTCCTTACCAAGGTACTGGATAAGATCTATGATGCGAAATATCCGCAGGCCTGATAGTATCAGACATCTTCACAGGCACCCCTGATATAAAGGGGTGCCTTTTGCGTTTCCGAAAAAAGCTTGTGGCGTGACTTGTGGAAAACATATGTTTTTTTGTTTAAATAGTGGACTGCAACCACAAAATATGGTATAATACTCACGATTTGCTTTTAATATAGTTGTTTTTATCTGATCCGGGCAGCGGATTGGTATTTACGGGAGGGAAATATGAAGTGTCCTTATTGTGATAACATTGATACTAAGGTAATAGACTCCAGACCGACTGAAGAGGGACATGCCATAAGAAGAAGGAGAGGATGTGACGCCTGCGGCAGAAGGTTCACCACCTATGAAAAGGTTGAGGAATCCATACTGATGGTGATCAAATCCGATGGCAAACGCCGTGAAGCCTTCGACAGGAACAAGCTGTTCAGAGGCATCGCTAGATCATGCGAGAAGAGGCCTGTATCTGTTGAGACCATGGAGAGAATGGTAAATGACGTTGAGAGAGAACTCAACAACCTTATGGTCAAGGAAGTGGAATCCAGCTATATCGGAGAACTGGTTATGGACCAGCTCAAGAAGGTGGACGAGGTGGCATATATCAGATTTGCTTCCGTATACAGGCAGTTCACAGATGTCAACACCTTCATCACAGAAATAGAAAAGTTAGTGGGGAAGAAATAATATGTCTAAGATCTACCAGATTGCAATAGACGGTCCCAGCGGTGCAGGCAAGTCCACCATCGCTAAGAAGGTGGCCGAGGAACTGTCCATAGATTACATCGATACAGGAGCTATGTACAGGGCCGTGGGACTTAAGATGCTGAGGCTCGGTATACCCATGGAGGAGAATGAAGTGCTCCTTGGCATGCTTGATACGACCGATGTGGATTTCTCGGAAGGAAAGGTATACCTGGACGGGGAGGACGTAAGCGGTCTCATCAGGACGCAGGAGGTCTCCAAGGCTGCCTCGGATTGTTCGGCCTTCGCTTCTGTCAGAAGGAAGCTCGTGGAACTCCAGAGGGCAATGGGCAAGAGAAAATCCGTCATCATGGACGGAAGGGACATAGGTACAGTAGTACTGAAGGACGCGGAATACAAGTTCTATCTGACGGCAACTGCCGAAGAGAGGGCCATGAGAAGGTTCAAGGAACTTCAGGAAAAGGGGTCTGAAGATACCTATGAAAAGGTCCTCGAAGATGTGAACAGAAGGGATTATAACGATATGCACCGCGAGGTGGACCCTTTAAGGCAGGCTGAAGATGCAGTGCTCATCGACAGCACGCATATGTCCATCGACGAGGTGGTCTCGTTCGTGATATCCGCAGTTAAGAGAGAAGACTGAAAATATCAGGGGATTTTTAAAAGAAAGGGTTTGAGATGAAAATTAAAGAACTTCCGGCTTCCGAGAGGCCGGTGGAAAAGCTGTTCTCCTGCGGGAAGGATGCTCTTTCGAATGCTGAATTAATAGGGGTGCTCCTCGGTTCCGGAACCGGTGAAGCATCGGCTTTAGGGCTTGCAGAGAAGATCATCAGCATGGCAGGAGGCTTAAGGGGATTGTCGGAACTGGACTGTGAAGAACTGACAAAAATCAAGGGCATCGGTCCTAAAAAGGCGGCCACCGTGGTCTGTGCGATGGAGCTGGCAAGACGGGTCTCTACAGAGCCCGGAAGGCAGAAACAGAGCGTCAGGTCACCGGGCGCACTGGCAGATCTTTTTATGGAAGATATGCGTTATGCCCATAAGGAATTCTTCAAAGTCCTTTTGTTAAACGTAAAACTCGAAGTCATAGGAATGGAGACGGTGTCAGTAGGAGAATTGTCAGGTGCTCCGGTACACCCCAGGGAGAGTTTTGAGCCCGCCATCAGAAAGGGTGCTGCTGCGGTATGCTTTGCGCATAACCATCCTTCCGGAGATCCGACGCCTTCCGATGACGACCTCAAGATAACCAGAAGACTCATGGAGTGCGGGGATATTCTGGGGATCAGGGTGCTGGACCATATAATCATAGGCGACGGCGTTTATTCAAGTCTGAAAGAAGAGGGATATATCTAGCATTTTAGCCGCATTTGCTTGGGGATAGTCCGCTTGCCGTCCACCATATGTAGAGGGTTGAACTTGCATTGCTTTTGCTATAAAATATATCTGTTATGGGAAAAACTATAGTTGTTTGTTCCGGAAAAGGCGGAACCGGTAAGACAATGTTCGTGGCAAACATAGGCGCTATGCTTGCTAAACGAGGTCATAAGGTCTGTGTGATAGACATGGATACGGGGTTAAGGAATCTTGACCTCTATCTTGGCTTGGAAAACAACGTGGTTTATGATGTGGCAGACGTGCTCAATGGTGTCTGCAGGATCAAACAGGCTCTTATAAAGCATAAATCCTTCCCGGGTCTGTTTTTTATGGCGGCTTCACCGAAGCCTGACGAGGGAGAGTTCACACCGCTTCACATGCAGGTGCTTTGCGAAAAGCTGAAGAGCAGATTCGATTACGTTATAGTCGATTGCCCTGCAGGTCTGGACGATGGTCTCGCCATAGCGACGGGAGGTGCAGATCAGATCCTCATGGTGGTGACTCCGGAATACTCCTCTGTAAGAGATGCGGAGTCAGTGACCACGAGCCTTGCAGAACAGAAACTGCTTAAGATCCATTACATACTGAACAAGGTCAACGTGGACCTGGTAAGAGAAGGATATGAACTTTCACTGGAGGATCTCCCTGAAGCCATCAGGAAGAGACTCATAGGCATCATCAAGGAAGATAGGGACATACATATTTCTACTAATCTCGGAATGCCGGCGGTATTCCAGCCTGACACATACATCTATAACAATTTTTATAAGATCGCGGGCAGGATAGAAAATCTATGATAACATTAAAAGAACTAAAAACAGGTGAAAGTGCTGTGATCAGAGCAGTCGGAGGAGAAGGCGCTCTGAGACAGCACTTTTTGGATATGGGAGTTATTCCCGGGGCTGAGATTACAGTGGTCAAGTTTGCTCCTTTGGGCGACCCGGTGGAACTTGAGATACACGGATATGAGCTCACCCTCAGGCTGGACGATGCAGCAAAGATCGACGTGGAAAAGATCGATGCGCGTGCCAACAAGCACACCAGGATCGATCACATCGAGGTAAGCGATCACCCTGGCCTTGGAGAGACAGGAAAATACCACGATAAGGGTACAGAGCATCCTCTTCCGGATGACGCCGTCCTCACGTATGCTCTGGTCGGAAATCAGAACAGCGGGAAGACCACTCTCTTCAATCAGCTTACGGGTTCAAATCAGCACGTAGGTAATTTCCCCGGAGTTACGGTGGACAGGAAGGATGGGGTGATCAAAGGGCATCCCAATACCCTCATAACGGACCTTCCCGGAATCTATTCCATGTCTCCCTATTCCAGCGAGGAGATCGTATCCAGAAATTTCGTACTGGAGGACAGACCTACCGCTGTGATCAATATAGTGGATGCCACCAATATAGAGAGAAACATGTATCTCACGATACAGCTTCTGGAAATGGGCATCCCCATGGTAGTGGCTCTCAATATGATGGATGAGATGACGGGAAACGGCGGAGCCATCGACATAAACAGGATGGAAAATATGCTGGGAGTTCCCGTGGTCCCTATCTCAGCTGCCAGGAATCAGGGAGTTTCCGAACTGGTTGACCATGCCATCCACATTGCTAAGTATCAGGAACGTCCGACTGAGCAGGATTTCTGCAGTAAGGACGATCACGGCGGGGCCATTCACAGAGCTATACATTCTGTTGAACATATAATCGAAGACCATGCGGAGAAGTCTTTTCTGCCGCTCCGTTTCGCAGCGACCAAGGTGATCGAGGGAGATCCGCTTGTCCTTGAGAAACTGGGACTGGACGATAACGAGCTTGAGATGATAGAGCACGTCGTGGTCCAGATGGAAAAAGAAGGCGGTATGGACAGAAGCGCTGCCATGGCAGACATGAGGTTCGACTTCATTGAAAGAGTATGCGAGAGCACAGTTAAGAAGCCCCATGAGAGCAGGGAAAGGCTGAGATCAGAGAGACTGGACAGGGTACTCACTGGGAAATGGACTGCCATCCCTTGCTTTATAGCGATAATGGCTGTGGTATTCCTTCTGACGTTCAACGTAATCGGAGCATTCCTTCAGGGCCTGCTGGAACAGGGAGTAGGAGCGCTTACGTCGGCAGTCGATAATGCGCTGACGGCAGGTAACGCCAATGAGGTGGTGCAGGGTCTCATAGTGGGAGGTATTTTCGAAGGAGTCGGAAGTGTGCTCAGCTTCCTCCCGATAGTCGTTACCATGTTTTTCTTCCTTTCGATAATGGAGGACAGCGGATACGTGGCAAGAGTAGCCTTCTTTATGGATAAGCTCCTGAGAAAGATAGGACTTTCAGGGCGAAGCATAGTACCTATGCTTATAGGTTTCGGCTGCACTGTACCTGCGGTAATGTCAACCAGGACACTTCCCAGCAGAAGAGACCGCATGATGACCATACTGCTTACTCCGTTTATGAGCTGTTCGGCGAAGATCCCAATCTATGGATTTTTTGTGGCTGCATTCTTCCCCGGAAAGGGAGGATTGATAATGACCGGCCTGTACGTTCTCGGAGTAATAATAGCGATACTGGCTGCGCTCTTTATGAAGAGTACGTTCTTTAAGGGCGAAGCGGTGCCCTTCGTCATGGAACTTCCAAATTATCGCATGCCAAGCGCCAAAAACGTTATCAGGCTGATGTGGGAAAAGGCTAAGGATTTCCTTACAAGAGCCTTCAGCATCATTCTGATAGCCACCGTAATAGTATGGTTCTTGAAGAGCTTCGACATGCATCTGTCTTTCACGGAGGACTCATCCACCAGCATAATGGCATTAGCGGCTGGCATTATAGCACCATTGTTCGAGCCTTTGGGACTTGCGGACTGGCGGGTGGTCACGTCGCTTATCAGCGGATTCATGGCTAAAGAAAGCGTGGTCGCCACAATGGAGATACTGTTCAAGGACGGCATAGGGCAGGCCCTCGATACAGTTTCTGCAGCTGCACTCATGGTATTCTCGCTTCTTTACACCCCATGTGTCGCAGCAATAGCCTCCATCAGGAGAGAACTGGGAAGAGTCTGGGCTCTCGGAGTAGTCGTATGGCAATGCGCTATAGCATGGATCGTAGCCCTGCTTTTCAAGTTAATACTTGCAGGTATTCTATAACAGCTGACATCAGGCACACCGTATCGCGGTGTGCTTTTTTGTTTATCCCGTATCTTGACATTTGCGTGGTTTACAATATATAATGACTATGTATGAATATATCGAAATTTATCTTCCCAGATTTGGATATTGAAATATATAAAAATTGAATAAAGGAGGTGCATAACGATATGGGTATGCATATGGTGCCTGTTGCGATTAGTATAGTTCTTGCAGTGGTGGCATTGATCATCGGTGCGTTTATAGGATATATATACAGAAAGAACGTAGGCGAAAAGGCGATAGGATCCGCGGAGACCAAGGCAAGGAATCTCATCCTTGATGCGGAGAACAGATCCGAGGCTATCAAGAAGGAAGCTCAGAAGGACGCCAAGGAAGAAGCAAGAAGGATCAGATCCGAAGCTGAAAGGGACGCCAGAGAGAAGAGAGAGGAAGCCAAGAGAACAGAGAAGAGACTCATCCAGAAGGAGGAATCTCTCGATAAGAAGATCGAAAACATTGAGAAAAAGGAAGAGAATATCGCTCATAAGGAACAGAGCCTTATGGATAAGCATAAGAACCTCGACAATGTGATCGAGCAGCAGACTGCTGAACTTCAGAGGATCTCAGGCTATACGGTTGAAGAAGCCAGACAGATACTTCTTCAGAATATCGAAAAAGACGTAAGACACGACGCTTCCATAATGATCAAGGATATCGAATCCAAGGCCAAGGAGGAAGCTGATAAGAAAGCCAAGTATATCATCACAAATGCTATCCAGAGATGCGCTGCTGATCAGGTAGCTGAATCTACTGTTTCTGTGGTAGCTCTTCCGAACGATGAGATGAAGGGAAGGATCATCGGACGTGAAGGAAGAAATATCAGAGCCATCGAAATGATGACGGGAGTTGACCTCATAATCGATGATACTCCTGAGGCAGTCATACTTTCCGGTTTCGATCCGGTAAGAAGAGAGATCGCCAGAGTCGCTCTGGAGAAACTGATAGTCGACGGACGTATCCATCCCGCAAGGATCGAGGAAATGGTCCAGAAGGCAGAGAAGGAAGTCAAGCAGATCATCAAGGAAGAGGGAGAGGCCGCAGCCTTTGAATGTGGTATCCACAACCTTCATCCTGAACTCATCAAGATCCTCGGAAGACTTAAGTACAGAACTTCCTACGGACAGAACGTTCTCAGACACTCATGCGAAGTATCCCATCTGGCCGGCCTTATGGCAGGCGAACTGGGACTCGACGTCAAACTTGCCAAGAGAGCA
>JAZQAY010000108.1:0-4347 GCA_045545455.1 Anaerovoracaceae bacterium
TTCACTATCTGGAGCCGTGGACTCCGGAGATCAGGCACTGGATCCTCATGAACGGCGTCGATAACGACGTGGTCCCGGCCTACACATCCATCACTGCCTGGGAAAAGGCGGGTGTGAATTACTTCCTCGTAAAAGATCTCACTCCCGACGAGTTCCGCGCCGTAAGCCGCATTATGGATGCGCTTCTTGACGAAGGCCCGGCGGACGGGATTTCTTTGATCGGCGATAAGAAAAGATTCATAAACCTGTACCTGGATCAGGCGGAGAAACAGCCGCTCGATGCAAATGACCTCGAAACCATCCGGAGCCTCAGAGGCTGGGCGTCTGAAGAAGATGAAGAGGACCTGACGGCTGTATGCAAGAGGTGCGACGAGATCCTGGGAGACAGATGATCACGCCGGGAAGTATGCAAGAGGTGCGACGAGATCTTAAACGACAAATGACTGCAGCTGCGAAAAAAGCCAACAAAAAACCCCTCATTCGCGAGGGGTTCGTTTTATTCATACAGCAATCTGTCTTTTTCGAGGGATTCCTTCTTCCCGTGGATCCTGCCGAGGGCATAGGACAGAAGCGTCGCACAGAGCAGGTTTACCCAGCCGAAGCTCACCACAGGATTCATCGTGTTCGTAATGCCGATGATGAGGTTTGCCAGGCAGATGAGCCAGAGCATCTTGCCGATCCTGTTCAGCTGGGCGATCTTGGAGTCGATATCGGAGTAGAGGTCGAAGGGCCCGAGCTCGGCTCTTTTTTTGTAATAGTGCCACTGGGTGAATCTGCCGATGAATTCGATACCGGCGTCAGCCATGAATTCGCGGTAAGCTTCATCGCTCTTTCGCATTTCCATTCTTACGATGTATTCGCCGGGTTCGGTCTTTTCAAACGTGTAGTTACAGAAGCCCACCTTGCAAAGCGTCCAGCCTGCCATGGCCATCTGGTTCAGCCAGGCTTCCTCTTTTTCAAATTCCCATACAAGAAATAATTTCCAGATCTTCTTGGTTTCCTTCATCTTATTTACCTCCGATCACCTTATCACCGTTAGTGACGAGTTCCTTAAGCCTGTCGATCTCGCTCATGAGCACCGTGCGCCCTTTGTCCGTCAGCTTGTATTCCTTTTTCCTGCTTCCGGACTGTACGGGAAGGGGAGTTATCCAGCCTTTGTCCGTGAGGGCAGTGAGGGCTCCGTAGAGCGTGCCGGGCGCCAGCCTAACGCGGCCGCCGGACATCTCCTCCACCTGCTGCATGATCCCGTAGCCGTGGGACGGCTCGTACAGCGCCAGCATGATATAGTAAGTGGATTCCGTTAAAGCGTAGTTGTTATCCATCATAGTCTCCTTCAATCACAAAACACTTTCGCGCGGCGATATATCGTCTCTCGATATATCGTAATCATATTATATCGGCAACCGATATAGTTGTCAATAGGCTGATGAAAATTTTTTTGCGGGGCTGAAGAGGGGTGTCATACTAGGCCGGTCCGCGAAATAAAAAACAGACATATCGATAGATATGTCTGTTTGTCTGTTTGTATGATCGCGATATGCTTTGCGGCCTGTTGCGTTATGCTGCGCAGCCTATCACTTCACGTTACTCCACGAGGCCTTCAGAATCAAAGGTGGCGGTGCAGAGGATGTCGTCTCCCCAGGTGTAATTGACGACTACCCTTATTCCTGTAAGTCCAGTCTGCGATTCAAGCTCCTTAACCAGATCCACGAATTGTGAGGAACCTGTATCCAAAGCTTGCTGAAGGGAATCGACGACGACGGGGTCTTTCATGGCCTCCTCTGTGACATCTGTATTCTTGGAAAAATCATAGGTGTAGATCAGATCGTTTCCTTTGAAGGCTACGCCAACGCCATCCATTTCGCCGGATTCGTCTACAATGTTATCG
Organism: Anaerovoracaceae bacterium; assembly: GCA_045545455.1. GTDB lineage: Bacteria > Bacillota > Clostridia > Peptostreptococcales > Anaerovoracaceae > RUG754. Next base: position 1,889 of record JAZQAY010000108.1, read on the forward strand.
AGGAAACCTTGTTCTGCATCCAGATCTTCCAATGTCTTTTCTGCTTCCTCAACGGCTTCCTCAGCTTCCTCAGCAGTATCCGCAGGCGCTGCAGAATCGCTTGAACTGCTTCCGCCGCAGGCAGTCATGAAAAGAGATACGCACAGCGTAAGTATAAGTAATAAAATGAGTAATGATTTCTTTTTCATGGGAAGTTCCTCCTTTGCATTTATACGCTTATTGTAGCATAAGGATTCTTGTGGTACAATACAGGCGTAGAAAAAAAGGAGGCGCGTATGATTTTAGTACTCGCTTTTTTTGGAAGTCTGGTCCCGGGGCTAGTACTTTTCTTATGGCTGAGAGGTCAGAAGGATATGCGGCCGGGTTATCAAAGGTTTTGCGGCAGGGCGCTGGTTGGCGGCATATTATCCGTGATCGGGGCATTTCTGATGTCCACCGCATTCAGCATCATCTTTAAACTCACCGGGATCAAGGAACTGGATCCTTTTTATACAGATTCCTGCATACTTTGATACTTCTGGCGTTCTCCGAGGAGCTGATGAAATTCCTCGTCATGAAAAAGGCCGTCAAGGGCGAAGAGCATTCCTGGTTCGAGTATGCCGTGTTCATGGCGATCACCGCCATGGAGTTCGGCCTTGCCGAAGCGATACCCTATGCATTTGAGGGCGGCGCCATACCGATGTTTGTCAGGGGATTCACCCTGATGCACACGGGATACGGCTTTGTTATCGGCTACTTCTACGGCAAATCAAAAAAGACCGGAAACAAGATCCACTTCATCATCGGTTTTCTGATCGCATGGATACTTCACGGAGTCTACGACTTCAGCCTGTCGGAGGAGTTCCTGGGGATCAGCGACGATCTGGCGATCGTGGCCTTCGGTCTGGTGGCCATCTCGCTGGTGTTCATCGTACTTCTCATCAGATTCGTCAGAAAGAGAAGGAAGGACCCGAAGTATACAGAAGTCATAACAGGATAAAGAACGGAGCAAAAAATCCGTGACATAAACGATAACAAAATATAAAAAACAGGAGGCATCTATGGCAAACAATTTCGTTAAATATGCAGAACTGCTCACAGTTAACGGCGTAAACCCGGAGACAGATAAGGAGAAATTCGTCTTCCTTCCCGAAGACGGCGAATACATCGTAAGCAAGTACGAACCCACCATGATGATGACGGGTAACTGCCCGAGACTCGCGGTCAGGAAGACCGTGGCAGAGAAGCTGGAGAACGTGGGAAAGCGCCTTAAGGCCATCAACCCCGACTACAAGCTGAGAGTCGCCTACGCCTTCAGAGAGATGAAGGTCCAGCAGACCATCTTCGAGGAGATCCTCGAAGAGTTCAAGGACCAGTTCGACGACGAGCTGGAGCTCTATGAAAGGATCCACGAGAGGATCGCGATCCCTACAGTCGCGGGACATCCCACAGGCGGAGCAGTGGATGTGGCCATCCACGATGTGTCCACAGGCGACATCATCGACTTCGGGACCGACATCGATGACCTTACAACAGACCTGATCTACTACGAGACAGAAGGTATCTCAGAAGAGGCAGTTGCCAACCGAAAAGTCCTCCGCGACGTCATGATGGCCGAGGAATTCGCACCCTACGACGGAGAATGGTGGCACTTCTGCTACGGCGACAAAGAATGGGCCTTCTACTACAAAAAACCCCAGGCTCTCTACAACCAGGTATACAGCTTCGAAGATCTGGAGATAGAGGAATAATCGATAAATTATGAAAAACCTGAACAAAGCATTATTAGCTGACCTGACTTTGGTGGCGGTCACCATGGCATGGGGAATGTCCAACATCCTCATGTCATTTTGCCTTGAGGAGATGGGAGAGATGACGCTCAACGCGTATAGGTTCGTCGGAGCTTTCATACTGATCGCAGCCGTCATGTTCAAGCGCATCAGGAACGTGAACCGCGAGACGCTGAAAGCCAGCGTGGTAGTATCCATACTGATCTTCATCGTGTACTCGCTGAACACCTACGGCATCCAGTACACCAGCGTGTCCAACGCGGGCTTCCTCATCGCGCTCTCGGTGCTCTTCACCCCCATCGTCAGCATTTTCATAAACAAAAAAATCCCTGACAAAAAATTCTTCATCATCGCTGCCGCCTGCACCGTGGGCATAGGCCTGATGACGCTGGACTCACATCTTAAGATGGCGTTCGGAGATATTTTGTGCCTGCTTTGCGCGTTCTTTTGCGGGATCTATCTGGTCATGAACGAGAGGTTCGTTAAGCGCGAGGAAGTGGACGCCTTCCAGGTGGGAGTTTTTGAGCTGGGATTCGCGGGAGTGTGGTTCTCGATCCTGGCCTTCATAATGGAAGAGCCGGTGCTCCCGAAGACGCCCAAAGTCTGGGGCTGCCTGCTGTTCCTCATGCTGTTTTCCACAGGCTTTGCCTTCATCGCCCAGTCCATCGCACAGCAAAGTCGGAGGCCAAG